>NZ_JAGWCX010000038.1:0-40461 GCF_020657775.1 Clostridioides sp. ZZV14-6345
TAACCTACTGTTTAATTTTCAAAGTTCATTTTTCATGTTTGCCCTTTTCTTAAGGACAAGTAATACTATATCACCTTAAAAATAATCCGTCAACACATTTTTAACATTTTTTATTTTGTTTTTTATATATTAAGTTTCTTTAGTTCTTCTAAGTCAAGTGTTATCAACATATTAAGCATATCTTTTCTTTTAATTTTATCTTCATATTTTTTTATAATTTTTTTTCTAATATCACCTAATACGTTTAAATACTCCTCATAATCTTCACTATATATTTCTTCAAGCTCCTTCTTTATCTTAGATGACAGTGAAGGGCTTTTACCTCCAGTAGATACACTTATAAGTAAATCGCCTCTTTTTATATATGATGGAACAGTAAAATTTGATATTTCTAAATTATCAACAACATTTACTAATTTCTTTTTTGCTCTACAATACAATCCTATTTCCATATTTAGTTCTCTATTGTTTGTAGCAACAATTATAACAGAAGCACTTTCTATATACATTTTTTTATAATCATCTTTTATTATTTTTATATTCCCTTCTAAATCATAAAATTTATTTAAAATTTGTTTAGAAACTATAGTAACATTCTTATTAAAATTTAAAAAATTTTTACATTTCCTATATGCAACTTCTCCTCCGCCAATTATAACTACATCTAACTCATCTAATTTTAAATTAATAGGATATAGCATTTTCTACCTCCAAAGTTTATTTAATTAAATAAATAAAGTATAGAAATTGCAAATTAGTTTCTATTCTTATTCAATAAGTATCTAAATAAAAATACTATAGAGTATACAATTACAATTTCTATACTTTTAAGATTCTTTATGATTCTAGAATTTATTTTTTCAACAACTTAGCAATATCCTTAGCAAAATAAGTTATTATTATATCTGCTCCTGCTCTTTTTATAGATGTAATTGATTCTAGAATTACATCTTCATTTAATAAACCTTCTTTAACAGCACACTTAAGCATAGAGTATTCTCCACTTACATTATAAGCTGCTAGAGGTAAATCAAAATTATCTTTAACTCTTCTTATAATATCTAAATATGATAATGCAGGTTTAACCATAAGTATATCTGCACCTTCCAATATATCAAGTTCAGTTTCTATTATAGCTTCATTGCTATTTGCTGGGTCCATTTGATATGTTTTTCTATCTCCAAAAGATGGTGCTGAATGAGCAGCCTCTCTAAAAGGTCCATAGTAATTTGAAGCGTATTTAACACTGTAAGCCATTATTCCTACATTTTCTAATCCATTTTCATCTAAAGCTTCTCTTATTGCTTGTATTCTTCCATCCATCATATCAGATGGAGCAACCATATCAGCTCCTGCTTTAGCATGACTTACAGATATTTTAGCCAAATACTCCAATGATTTATCATTGTCAACATAACCAGTATCAGTTAGAATTCCACAATGCCCATGACTTGTATATTGGCACATACAAACATCTGTTATTACATTTATATTTGGATTTATTTCTTTTACCTTTCTAATTGCCTTTTGAACTATTCCATTATCATTAAAAGCTTGTGAAGCACACTCATCTTTTTCATCTGGAACACCAAATAACATTATATGTTCAATTCCCAACTCACTTATTTCTTTTATTTCTTCTTCTAACATATCTATAGATAAATGATAGACATCTGGTAAAGATTTAATTTCTTCTTTTATATTTTCTCCCTCTACTACAAATAGTGGATATATTAAATCTTCTATATTCACTTTAGTTTCTCTTACTAAATTTCTGATTGCTTTACTTGCTCTTAGTCTTCTTGGTCTTCTTAACATATTCAAGCCTCCAAAATTAATTTTTTATAATTAAATCTACTAACGAACCTATAGTAGATGTAGCAGATTCTTTGTACAATTTTATTCCTAAACTATTTATTGTCTCTGTAGTTATAGGCCCTATAGATAATGTTTTTATTTTGTCTAATATTTTAATATTTTCTTTTCCTATAATTTCAACGAGATTATTTACTGTTGAGGAACTAGTAAATGTTATATAATCTATATCATTAGAATTTAAAATATCTAATATCTCATCTTTTTTATCCTCATCTATTACTGTTCTATATATATGTACTTCTGTTACTTTACAAATAGTCTTAAGCTTGTCAACCAGATAATCTCTAGCATTTTCTGCTCTAGGAATAAGTATACTATCATTATCATTTAAAATAAGCATTAACTCTTCATACAGTGATTCTGCTACAAATTTTTTTGGTACTATATCTGCTAGAATTCCTCTTTTTTTCAATTCATTTGATGTAGCAGAGCCTATAGCACATATCTTTAAATTAGATAATATCCTTAAATCAAAATTCATTTCATATATCTTTTCAAAAAAGATTTCTACAGCATTTTTACTAGTTAATACTAGATAATTATACTTATTTATATTTTTTATTTCGTTTTCTAACTTAATATTATTTTGTATTTTTTCTATCTTAATAGTAGGTATTTCTATTGGATTTCCACCTAAATCCATTATTTTTTCTACCAATGCACTATTTTGATTTCTAGACCTAGTTACAGCAATACTTTTTCCAAATAAAGGTTTATTTTCAAAAAAATTCAACTTTTCTCTAAGTCCTACAACGCTTCCAACTACTATAAGAGTTGGAGGTTTTACTTTTTCTTTAATAGCAGCTTCATAAACATTCTCAAGTGTGGATGTAACAACCCTTTGATTATATCTAGTTGCCCAACTTATAAGAGCAACAGGTGTATCCTTGTCTTTTCCCTCTTTCATTAGGTTTTCACTTATTTTCTTTAGATTTGAGATTCCCATCAAAAATACAAGTGTACCTTTATTATTTGCAAGAGCATTCCAGTTTAATTCTCCACTATCATCACCCTTCAAATGACCTGTTATTACATGAAATGATGAAGCATGGTCTCTATGTGTTATAGGTATACCAGCATAACATAAACCTCCTATAGCAGAAGTTATACCTGGAACTACTTCAAATTCTATACCTTCATCTACTAAAGTCTCTGCTTCTTCTCCTCCTCTACCAAACACATAAGGGTCTCCACCCTTAAGACGAGTTACAAGTTTTCCTTCTTTAGCTTTTTCTGCTATGATTCTATTTATATCTTCTTGTGGCAAAATATGATTACTTGACGCCTTTCCTACATATATAAGTTCACAATCAGACTTAGCTTCTCTTAAATAGCTACTATTTGCTAATCTATCATACACTATTACATCCGACTTTCTTATACACTCTAAACCTTTTAAAGTCATGAGTTTATAATCACCTGGTCCTGCCCCTACTAAGTAAACCTTACCCTTCATAATTCTCATACTCCTTCAACACAAGTTTAGCTAACTTTAAACCTAACTCTCTAGGAGAAGAAATATCTCCATCTATGGACTTGATTACTACTTTATTTCCTTCTGAATCTCCATATAAGCCAGTAAGATGTATTTTATCTTGGATTATTTCACAATAAGCTGCCATTGGAATATGACAACTTCCATTTACACCATCCAAAAATCCTCTTTCAGCCAATATTTGAATTTCTGTATTCTCATCTTTTAGTGAATTCACTATTTCCTCTATCTTACTATCGTTACTTCTAATCTCAATAGCTAAGGCTCCTTGGGCAGGTGCTGGAATAACAACATCAACAGGTAAATAAGAACTTATTTTGTCTTGTAAATTAGCTCTTATTATTCCTGACGCTGCCAACACAATCCCATGCATATTTTCATCTTTTATTTTTCGTATCCTAGTTTCCACATTACCTCTAACTTGCACTATATTTAAGTCAGGTCTTTGTTTCAATAATTGAAATTTTCTTCTTTTACTTCCTGTTCCTATTACTGCTCCATGAGGTAAATCATCTAAATTTTTATATCCTTCTCTAAGTATTAAAACATCTCTTGGGTCTTCTCTCTTAGGTGTATGAGCAAATTTTAGTCCATCTGCTAAATAAGAAGGCATATCCTTCATACTATGTACTGCTATATCTATTTTTCTGTCTAATAATTGTTGCTCTATTTCTTTGACAAACAATCCTTTATCGCCTATTTTATCCAGCGAAACATTTTGAATTAAATCTCCTTTTGTCTTTATAACTTTAATTTCAAAACTAATCTCTGGATACTTCTTTTTTAATTCATTTATTACCCATTCAGTTTGTATAAGTGCTAGATTACTACCCCTAGTTCCAACCACTATATTCATATTAAGTCTCCTTTAAATATTGCTTTCACCTATTTTATTATCTTTATTTACTAGTATAGTAGAAAAATAAGATATCTTCTCTTCAAGGTGCGCTTCTTTTAAATCTGTAAACACATTTTCGCTTTCTTGGGAAGAATTACTTACTAAAATAGCATGTTCTATTAAATCATACTTTTCTAATTTTTTTATTATTTCTTTGAAATTTTTATATACCTTCATCAATACTATTGAATTATAATTTTGCAAAGCATACTCTATCTTATCATCTTCCATAGTACAAGGAATTACTACTAATGCTTCTTTATCCATGACTAATGGAAAATTCTGATTAGATGCTATATTAGAAAATGATGAAATTCCTGGTATAGTTTCGACTTCTATCTCTCCTAATATTCTTTTCATTATATACACATATGTACTATAAATCATAGGGTCTCCTAATGTCACAAACCCTACATTTTTACCATCATTAACATCTGAGATAATCTCTTGTGCTACATTATCCCAAGCTAAGCTCTTTTCATTCCCATCAAAACTCATTGGGAAATGTCTAGACTTTATCTCAACTGATTCAGGTAAATATTCACTAACTATTGATAAAGCTAGACTATCTCCACCTTTTTTTGATTCTGGAGTGTATAGAATATCCAGTTTCTTTAAAGTGCTAACCGCCTTTATTGTAAGTAAAGAACCATCTCCTGGCCCTGCTCCTATACCATAAAACTTAGCATTTTCTGCACATTTAAGAGCATGACGAACAAATTTATCTTGTATATAAGAATTTTCTCCTAGTCCTTTTAAATGAATTCTTACATTAAATTCATTTTCTTCTAGTATTGTTTTCCAAGAATCTTCTTCATCTCCTGCCATATCATTTATAGCATGGTCTCCTGCAACTAACATAAATGGCATCAAATTTACAGTTTTTATATTTCCTTCTTTCAGTCGTCTTATTACATGTTCTATTTCTGGATACCCTTCAACTGTGCCAACATAAGCATTTACTCCATTATCTCTAAGCATGTATTCTAATGCTGGATATGCTGAATGTGATTCATGAAGTGTTCCATGTCCCATAAATACTACTGCTTCATCACTTTCCATATGAGGAATTTGATGCTTAATTGCCTCTACAGCTTCCTGATAATCTTCAATATGTGTAAGTAAAGGTCTTCCTAATACAATCTTTTTAAATTTAGAAGAATAGCCATCTACTTGTTCCTTTAATTTGTTAAATTCTTCTCCACATATAATATGAAGTGTTTGAATTATTACTTCATCATATCCTTGCTCATATATTTTATCTAAAGCTTGTATAGGATTATCTATGTCTATTCCATCTCTTTTTTTTATTTTGTTTATTATCATATTGGATGTATAAGCTCTAAAAAAATCATAATTTTTTAATGAATTTTTTATTTTATCTTCACATATATCTATTGTCTTTTCTCTTGTTTCATGATAACTTGTACCAAAACTCACTACTAATAAAGCTTTCTTCATATATTCTCCTCCTAAAAATTACACAAGTATGTCTTTAATTTTATTTATGTCATTAATTACGTTTTCGTAGTTAATCAATTCTCTTTTTATAATTATTACAGGTATATTGAAAGTTTTACATGCATTTACTTTCTCTAAAAAACCACCAGCTATTCCACTTTCTTTTGTTATAACTAAGTCTATGTTGTAATGTTTATATACTTCTTCGTTTATACACTGACTAAACGGGCCTTTCATAGCTATTATATTATCTGCACTTAAACCTAATTTTTCACAACTTAATATGACTTCACTAGTTGGAAGAACTCTAACAACTAAATTTTTATCATTTATTTCTTCTACAAATTTATTTAGATTTTTACTTCCTGTTCCTATGAATATATTTTTTCCTATTTTATTTGCTATTTTACAGGCTTCTTCGATTGTATCTACTATAAATTTATTGTCATAATCTATTTCTTCAATTAGAGATTTCCTCTCAAACCTTATATAATCTATATTTGATAACTTTGCACAAGTAATAGCATTTTGGGATACCTCAACTGCATAAGGATGAGTGGCATCTATTATTTTCACTATATTATTATCTCCTATAAATTTTAGCATATCTTCTTTTCCAAGCTTCCCTAAAATTACATTTTCTGCATGTCGTTGTGCAAGTTCCTTTCCATAATCTGTAGTCACTGAAAGTATATATGGTTGATTTTTCAGTTCATTTATCTTATCACATATAGATAGACTATCTGAAGTTCCTCCTAAAATCAAAATCATACCGTATAACCTCTTGGAGTTATTATCAACTCACCATCAATATAAGTAGATTTATTTCCGATTATAACCATCGTGGTCATATCGACTTTTTCAAAGTCCATATTTTCAAAAGTACATACAAATTTTTCTTCTTTTTCTCTACCTACATCTTTTACCACTCCAACAGGTGTATCTCCACTTTTAAACTCACCCATTATTTTAAATGCTTTGCTTAGATGCTCACTTCTTCCCTTACTTCTTGGATTATATAAACAAATTACAAAATCAGCTTCAGCAGCTAATCTCAACCTTTTTTCAATTACCTCCCATGGAGTCATTAAATCGCTTAAACTTATGTGACAGAAATCGTGCATAATAGGAGCTCCAAGTATGGCCGCTGCACCAATGCTTGCAGTAACACCTGGAATCACTTTTACTTTTATATCTTCATCTTCTTTAGATATTAATTCTAGAATAAGTCCTGCCATTCCATATATTCCAGCATCACCACTACTTACAATTGCTACTTTTTTTCCTTTCTTTGCTTCCTCTACTGCTTGTTTACATCTATCAACTTCTTGCCTCATACCATTTTGGATTATTTCTTTATCCTGTATAAATTCTTCTATTAAATTTATATAGGTCTTATACCCAACAATAGCCTCAGAATCTTCTATTGCTTTTATTGCCTCTAAAGTCATTGTATCTTTACTTCCTGGCCCAATTCCTACAACGTATATCATATTTTTATTCTCCCTACTGAAAAAGTTATTCCTTTGTATTTATGTTTTTCAACTATTAAATTACCTTTGCTCAAAATATATGCTACAGGTTCTGCTACTGAATACACCCCTACATTTTTTTTAACAAAATCAGACTTATCAAATAGATTATCAACCTTGGATATTTCATCTATCGAAAATGTCTTAAATGGTACTTTTAGTATTCTTGATAAATCAATTATGGCTTTTTCATCTTTTTTCAGCTCTATGCTTCCAACTGTGTTTATTGCTCTAATATCTATATTTTGTTTATTAAGAAATTCTACAAGTGAATTATACATTAACTTGCTATCGGTATTTCTTCTACAACCAATTCCTATCACTATATCTTTTGGAATTACCTTTACTATTTTTTCGTTACTACAGTCATGTTCAAATTTATTATCCATGTTTAAATTTCCAATATCTCTAATACAATTTATTTTATGGCTTACTATAACTACCTTTTCTATGTAATTATTTGAAAAACTATCTTTTAATTCGTTACTATTTTCTATAAACTTAAATCCTCTAGTATCAACTTGATATCCCTCATCAACATACAAACCAACACATTTATTGTTCACTAGCATAGAATTCACTTCTTTTACATTTTCTCTGAAGTTATCAATGTATGCATCTAGATTTTTTGCTATCATGTCTAAAGAAGCTTTTTGGTTTACATCAGTAGCTGTTGTTATTACTGGATTAGCATCAATAAGACTACTTATATAATGTGTTAAACTGTTTGCTCCTCCAATATGCCCACTCAATAAACTTATTACGTTTTTGCCTTTTTCATCCATCACTAAAATTGCAGGGTCACTAAACTTACTCACTATATATGGTGCTATACTTCGTACAACTATACCTGTAGCCATTATAAATACTATATAATCAAATTTATTAAATACTTCTCCTACAAAATCACTTAGCTTCTTTTGAACTATATGTACACATATTTCTTCATCATATAAATCACTTTTTTTATTTTTTATTTGATATACAACACAGTTATTTAATAGAGATTTTATCTTTATAGCTAGATTTTTCCCATTTTCTGTAATACAGATTATGGCAATATTACCCTCTATACTCATGTTTAAAATCCTTGTCATATAACTTTGAGTTATTATATTCTTCTCCTAAAAATCTTCCAACCATTATTAAAGCAGTCTTATTTATGTTGTTTTCTTTAACTTTTACAGCTATATCACTTAAAGTTCCTTTAACTATTTTTTCATCTGCCCAAGTTGCTTTGTATATAACTGCTATAGGAGTATCTTTTGGATATCCACCTTCCAGTAATCTAGACACAACTTTCTCAATTTCTTGAACAGATAAAAATATTACCATAGATGTTTGGTGCTTAGCATATGATTGTATTGATTCTTTCTCTGGAACCGGAGTTCTGCCTTCCATTCTTGTTATAATTACACTTTGAGAAATTTCTGGAACTGTATATTCAACTCCTAAAGATGAAGCTGCTCCTAAAAACGAACTTACTCCTGGTGTGCAGTCATAATCTATATTCAATTTGTTTAAATCTTCCACTTGTTCCCTAATTGAACCATATATAGAAAAATCACCTGTTTGTAATCTCACAACAGATTTATTATTTTCTATACCCTCTCTCATAACATCTATTATCTCTTGTAAATCCATATGTGCGCTATTATGTATTTGGCAACCTTCTTTACAGTATTCTAAAAGTTCAGGATTAACAAGTGAGCCTGCATATATTACCACATCTGCATTGCTCAATAATTTGTATCCCTTTAATGTTATTAGCTCTTTATCTCCAGGTCCTGCTCCTACAAAATGTACTTTATTCATCATCATTTTCCCCTTTTTCACAAGATATTATATATATAGGATTTAGTGGTTTAAAGTATTCACCTTTTCCTAGTTTCTCTAGTTTAGAAACATTCAAAACACATACATCTATTTCTTTAAATCCATGTTTTTTAAGCAGTTTTAAAGTTTGATTAAATGTGTCTATTATTATAAAATTGGCTACAAGTCTTCCTCCTGTAACCAGATTTTTTTTAGACCATTCTATTATCTCTTCCAGATTATTTCCTGTTCCCCCAAGAAAAATAGACTCAACTTTGGTATTTAATCCTACATTAATTGGAGCATACCCTTTTATTACTTCTATATTTTTTAAGTTAAACTTTTTTATGTTTTTATCTATAAGTTCTATAGCATCATCATTTTTCTCTATGGATATAACATTTAAATTAGGATAATTGTATGCAGCTTCAATACTTACACTTCCTGTACCAGCCCCTATGTCTATGAAATTTTTAGCATTTACTAAATTTAACTTACTTATTGATATTGCTCTAACTTCTTCTTTGGTAATTGGAACTTTACCTGTTATAAATTCACTATTCTTCATCTAAAATCACCACAACATTCATCTCGAAATTGTCCATTCTTATTATCTCTTCTGGTTTTGCTATTGTTATTTTTTCATTGTCATATGATAAATTTTCTCCTACAACAATAATTTTATTTAGATTTCTATCTATTATTTCCTTGCTTATTTGTTTTGGTCCTATCTTAGAATCTGTAACCATACATACTTTTTTATGTGATAATATGTAATCAAAATCTGGTACTTTACCATGACTACTTGTAATATATACATCATTCATATCAACATATATTTTTGAGAATATATATTGTAAAGAACTAATTCCAGAAACCATATTTAGCATCTTATTGTCAATATTTTTAGATAGATATCTACCTATCCCATATATTAGTGGGTCACCAGACGCTATTATTGATATTTGCTTTTCTTTATTGTTATTTATATACTCTAGAATTTCTCTCAAATTAGAATCTAGGACTATTTTTTCTCCTTCAAAGTTTTTTATAGATTCTAGATTCCTCTTACCACCAATTAATACATCAGAAGTGGAAATTAAATTTTCACCTTTTTTTGTTATATAGTCTAAGTTTCCAGGTCCTAGACCTATTATGTTTATCATATAAAGACCTCCACTAAATCATCTGTATTATCCGATTTACCTAATAAAGACTTATCCATTGAAAACATGATTACTTCCACATCAATATCATCTGAATCTTCATTTAAGTATTGCTTTACTCTCTCTCTACATTTATTACTCAATATATTATATACTTGTCTATATTCACTATTATTTATTAACTCTACAGCTTCTTCAGCAGTTAGGCATTGATTTATTTTATTTAAAAATTCATATGTAGCTCCCATTAAGGCTAAGTTTGCTACTAATATCTCGCTTCTAGCATCTGCTACTTTACTATGGGTATTGAAAATACCAGCAGATACTTTTATGAATTTACCTATATGACCTGCCATTAAGATTTTCTTATATCCTATTCTTTGAGCTTCTTTAATCATATAACCTACAAAGTTGCTTGTCCTAACTACATACTTAATGTCCAAGTTTAGTTTTTCTCTTATAAACTGTTCTCCATGATTTCCTGGAACCAGTATTATTTTATCTAAACCCTGTTCTTTTTTCATTTGAAGTTCTATAGACAAAGATTTTTTCCATCCCTCATCACTCATAGGTTCAACAATTCCAGTTGTGCCTATTATAGATATTCCTCCAACTATACCTAATCTTGGATTAAAGGTTTTTTTTGCTATGGTTTCTCCTTGTGGAGCAAAGATTGTTATTTTTAAAACTTTATTATTTCCAAGTATAGATTCAAAATTATCCCCTATGAGCTTTCTTATTTCATGATTTATCATCTTAAGCGGAGTCGGATTTATAGCAGTCTTACCAACATCTACACTGAGCCCTTTTTTCGTAACCACACCAATACCAATTCCACCATAAACCCTAATAAACTTATAGAGTTCACTTTGACACTCACTATTGGTACTTAAACTATCTATATCATTTAGAGTAAGATACTCTTTGTTCTTATCATTTTTAGATACAATTTCAGCTCTTGCATAAATATCCATGGTATGAGTTGCATCTATATCATCTCCACCATCTTTTTTTATGGAACATTCGACAAAGGTATCAGAAATATTTACATTATCAACTTTTAGTGATAATGGTATCCCTTTAGGAGTATCTATATTTATAGTATCAATTTTATTTTTTGTAATAAGCATATATACAGCAGCCTTAGATGCACCTGTAGCACATGAACCTGTAGTATATCCTCTTCTATATTTTTTACCATCTATATATACATATTCTTCCATATAGGTACCTACATAGTATATAATATAGCATTTACTATTGCTGCTGCTAAATTACTGCCACCTTTTCTACCTTTAGATATTATATATGGTATATCTGTTTTTTCAACTTCATCTTTTGATTCTTGCGCTCCTACAAAACCTACAGGAACTCCTATAACTGCATCTAAATCTAATCTACCTTCTGATTTCATCTCCATAACTTTATATAAAGCCGTTGGTGCATTACCTAAAACGAATATTTTTCTTCCTTCTTCTTTAGCTGCAATTTCTACTGCTGCCATAGAACGAGTAATCTCTTTTTCTTTAGCTAATTTTGCAGTTTCATCATCTGCCACTAAACATTTATACTTACATCCTAATGATTCTAACTTTCTTTTATTTATACCACTAAGAGCCATATTTGTATCAGTATAAATACTTGCATTATTTTTTAATGCATCTATTATACTATCAACTGCTTCTTCTGATATTTTTAATATATCTAAGTAATCAAAATCCGCAGTAGTATGTATAGCTCTCTTTATTATTTTTTCTTCGATATTATTCTTAAATTTATAATCTGGTCTAATTTCGTCTATTATTTCTTGTATCAATTCAAAACTTTTTTCTTCTATTTTCATAGGATTCTTTATGTATTCCATTCTATTTCCCCCTTAATTCCTCCATTGATTATGTTTAGTGTATAAATTTTATTATATACAGAGTTTATGTTAGACTCATATAAAGCATCTATCACCTTTTTATCATCTATAAACTTATCAATTAAAATACCTACTACCGTTCCACTGTGAGCAATGTTTACTCCATATGCTCCATATTTTTTCGATATTTTTATTATTTCACTTAAGTACTCTTTTTTTTCTATATTCTCATTCGCTAAACTACTCAATGTACAAGCCTCTCCAACTAAAGATAAATTATCATTTTTTAATCCTTCTTCTAAAAGAGCAAATGACTTTTTTATAATTTCTTTATTTTCTATTTTTAACTTATTGTAGTCTTGCCTCAACCTAATTTTCATAGTATCCAGTACCTTATTTGGTTCAAGTATTACAACTTTTGCATTGGTTAAATTTCCTAGGTATTTTATAACAGTTCCATTTAGAGGATTAAATATACTGTTTTTATCTATAAATATAGAATCTGTTGGTTCTATTTCAGTTGCTAATTTAGAAATCTCTTCACTACTTAACTCTTTATTTATCAATGATAATGTTGCCTTTATGGTAGCTCCTATATCAGCAGTTGAACTTGCCATACCTTTTCCAACAGGTATTTTACTATTTATATTTAAAGAAATATTCTTAGTATCTTTTTTAGGCAAATTAAATTTTTCAAATACTTTTTCAATTGCTAATCTTGACTTATATCTACCCAAATTTATGTCTCTTAATTTTTCTTCAATGTAGACCTTAGAATACATATCTATTGCATATGAACATAAATATTCTTCATTATCAATTATCCCTTGTACAAATTCTCCACAAGATGCTGGGCATACTCCATAAGATTTCATTTTAATCACCCAATAAATTTTTCATATTTTCTATAAGAATTTTATTATCTTCATGAGATTTTATAGCCACTCTTATAAAGCTATCATCTAATCCTATAAAGTTAGATGCATCTCTAACTAATATGTTTCCTTGCTTAAACAAAGCTTTTTTTAATTCTTTAGCTGTTTTTTTATATATTTTTATCAAAATAAAATTAGCATCTGTATCATAGGCCTTTATATTTCTTATGTTTCTCAACTCTTGTAACATAGAGTTTCTTTCTTTTATGTAATACTCTTTACTATTTTTAATATACTCTTTATCTTTAAAAATAAAATTGGATAGTATGTCTGCAAAAGAATTTATAGTCCACGGTTCTTTGTATTCATAAATTTTGTCCATAATGTTGGTGTTACTTGTAAGACCATATCCTAACCTTAAACCAGGCATACCAAAAAACTTAGTCACAGCTTTAATTATAAATACATTTTCATTTAATTCTATGTCCTTAACCAAACTATATTCACTTTCATCTTCAACAAATTCCATGAAAGTTTCATCAATTATTAACACCTTATTATGTTGACCTAATAAATCAACAAGTTCCTTTAAATCTTGGACATTGCCACTAGGATTATTAGGATTACATATAAATAAGCTATCAAATTTTTCAATGTTTTTTTTAATTATATCTATATCAAGTTGAAAATTATTATCTAAATCTAAATCTATAATATCTAGATTATTTAACTCAGCACTTCTTCTATACTCTGAAAAGGTCGGATTTATTATAGCTAATCTTTTTTTAATACTCTTCATAAGCAAATAAATCACTTCTGTTGCACCATTTCCAGGTATTATAAAGTTTGGATTTATATCTATATATTTTGATATATTTTCTCTCAAGTTTGTATAATTTATATCTGGATAATTCCTGCACTCTTCTAATCCTCTTAAAATGTATCTTTCTAAATTTGGTAATACATTTGGATTTATATTTGAACTAAAATCAATTATTTCTTTTGGGTCTTTCCCATATAATCTTGCCATTTCATCTACATTGGCACCATGCCCTAAATCCTTCATCTATGTCCCCCTTAAGTTAGCAAACAATAATTTATATAATTAGGTTAATTAAAATCATCCTACATAACACATATACTAGTGTAAATACCAACATAGATACAAATGAAGATGCATACATAATTTTATTAGTTTTAATTATATCCTCTTTATCTATATCCCTAAGCTTATCCCCTATTGTTGGCTTATACACTTTTTCCCCAAAATAAACATTGGTACCTCCTAATTGTATTCCTAGAGCACCAGATACAGCCCCTTCTGAAAAAGCACAATTTGGACTTTTATGATTCTTTCTATCTCTAATAGAAATCCTAAAACAATTCCTATAGTCATAACTTAAAAAGAAACTTCCAATCGTCATAAGAATAACAGATATTCTAGCTGGTATATAATTGGCTATATCATCAATCTTAGCAGAAGCAAAACCAATATCTTTATATTTTTTATTTTTATATCCAACTGTTGAATCCAATGTATTTATAGCTTTATATGCCATAGCAAGTGGTGCTCCTCCAATAAAGGCATAAAACATAGGCGCAATTATACCATCTACAGTATTTTCCGCAACAGTTTCTACAGTTGCTCTTATTATCTCAGACTCACTTAAACTGGTGGTATCTCTCCCTACTATATAAGATAGCTGAATTCTAGACTTTTCTATATCTTCACTTTTTAATACATTATAGATTTTCAATGCTTCATCTTTTAAACATTTTGTGGCTAGTGTTGTATAAATTATAAAACTATTTATTACAATACTCAATAATATATTAAAACTAAATAACTTCACTATAGCATAAGTTATTAAATATGTTATTCCAACAGTTATAAACCATAATATAAATCCACCAAATTTTAACTGCCTATCATTTTTAGATACCTTCCTTATTATACCTTGAGTAAAATTTATAAGTTTACCAATAAATCTCACTGGATGAGGAAAAGAATATGGGTCTCCTACAATTAAGTCTGTTACATATCCTATATAAATAGATAAAATATTCATTTACTCATTTCCTTTATTCAAAAAATTTTCTATACAGCTTAAGTTATTATAAAAATGAGTATGAAGATATGTAACTAGAGTGTTTCCTTTACTATAACCACCATCCCACTCTTCTACTATATTTCCATCCCTTTCTTTTTTCATTGAATATACACATTTTTCATCACTTTCAAATATTGAATGATGAAACTCATGTCCTTTAATAGATTCCCCTTTTTTAGATAAAAGAGTATTTTCCTTGGCTACACCAATACAGTACCCAAATCTCTTTAAGGAAGATGTCATCCTGCTAATTCCACTGAATATACCAACCATATTAAATTCTTCTTCTTCTTGATTCAATAGTTTCTCACCTAGATACATCAGCCCTCCACATTCTGCATAAATAGGTATGTTATTATTATGTGCTTCTAATATAGAAGTTCTCATTGATTCATTTGCTTCTAGCTCTTTTCCAAATATCTCTGGAAAACCTCCTCCAATATAAATATAATCTGAATTTGGTACTGATGTATCTTCAAGAGGACTAAAGTAGTTTATTTCTAACCCAAGTTCTTCTAATAGCTCTATATTTTCTCTATAATAAAAATTGAATGCTTTATCATATGCTATAGCTATTGATTTATTATTAATGTGTTCTTTTATTTTATTATTTTCTATCAAAGTTTGAAAATCAAAATCACTCTCAAATTCGTCACTTTCTGATATTTCAATTATTCTATCAATATCTATATAGTTTTCAATTTCATCTGCTAGAGTGTAAAATTTTTCTCTTAATGATTTCATTTCTACACTAGGAACTAATCCTAAATGTCTAGATTCTAAAGAAAATTTATTATTTGGAGGAAAGTACCCCAACACTTCAACATTACAATACTTTTCTATAGAACTCTTGATTATTTGATAATGGCTACTAGTCTTTACATTGTTTACTATGACACCTTTTATATTTACATCTTTATCTAGTTCCTTATATCCAAGTACCATAGCAGCACTAGACGCTGCCATAGATTTTCCATTTATAACTAATATAACAGGTGATTTTAGTACCTTTGAAGTATGTGAACTTGTACAATTATCTAAATCTATTCCAAATCCATCATATAACCCCATAACACCTTCTATTACTGAAATATCTGCGTCCTTTGAGGACTTATTTACTATATACTTTATTTTTTCATCATCTAGCATATAAGAATCTAAATTTCTGGAATGTCTTCCAGTTATAAAAGTGTGATATGAAGGGTCTATATAGTCTGGCCCTACTTTATATGGCTGTACTTTCATATTTCTCTTAACCAAAGCTTGCATTATTCCTAATGATATTGTTGTTTTACCTACTCCACTACTAGTACCCGCAATTAAAATTTTTTTCATAATACACCTCCTACCTAAATTATAAATAAAAGTTACCCTTATTTCATAATCTCATATATTTTTTCTATATCTAAATGTTCTCTTAAAAAATCAGCTAACTTATCATACTCTTTATCCTTAAATTCATTAAAAGAGTTTACTTTACTTTCTAATTCTTCTAAGCCTTTTTTCTTTCTTATATTGTTTAAAATTGCTCTTGTAAAACTTATTTCATCAAATATTCCATGAAGATAAGTCCCAATTACATTCCCTTCTTTATTTACACTTCCTTCAGTATAATTAACCTCTTTATCCAGTTTTTTGGTTATCAAATCTAAGCTTCTTACATCATTACCTCGATTTGTAATACCCATATGAATTTCATAACCTTTTACTTTCTTACCTTTGAGGTCATTCATATATTCACTACTACATTCAATAATGGTAGCCTCTACCTGTGTTGTAGTCTTTTCTTTCTCAAATATTGTTTCTGTATCTAAAAGACCCATTCCATTAACTTCTTCAATTTCACTTTCAACATGATAAGGGTCTTTTAATTTTTTACCTAACATTTGATATCCACCACATATACCAAATATCAATTTACCTTGACTATGTAAATTTTTAATTTGTGACTCAAGACCACTTTTTCTTATATATGTTAAATCGTCTATAGTACTTTTAGTTCCAGGTATTATTACCATGTCTGGATTTCCCAAAGATTCTCCATAGTCTACATATCTAATACTTACATCTTCCTGTGTTTCAAATATATTAAAATCTGTAAAATTTGACATATGTGGAGTTCTAATTATTTCTATGTGTATATCACTTTTATCCATTTTTTTCTTAAATCTAGTGGTTACGCTGTCTTCATCTTCTATTTTTATATCTGTATAAGGGACTACTCCTATGACAGGTACTTTTATGATGTCTTCTAACATCTTTACACCATCTTGTAAAAGTTCTTTTTTCCCTCTGAATTTATTGATTATTACACCTTTTACTCTTTTTTTCTCGTCTTCATTTAATAGAAGCATTGTCCCAGCTAATGATGCAAATACTCCACCTCTATCAATATCTCCAACTATTATTACAGGTGCATCAGCTATTTCTGCCATACCCATATTAGATATATCTCTATCTTTTAAATTTATTTCTGCATTACTTCCTGCACCTTCCATAACTACAATATCATATCTTGAATTCAAGCTGTTAAAGGTTTCCCTTAAT
Source organism: Clostridioides sp. ZZV14-6345 (assembly GCF_020657775.1). Lineage (NCBI taxonomy): Bacteria > Bacillati > Bacillota > Clostridia > Peptostreptococcales > Peptostreptococcaceae > Clostridioides > Clostridioides sp. ZZV14-6345. The sequence continues at coordinate 17,643 of NZ_JAGWCX010000038.1, forward strand.
ACATCTACTAACTCCAATTTATAGTCATGATACTTAGAAGAAGGCATTTCTCCCACAACTTTACCTCTTACAATAACTTGACTTTTATTATTTCCAGAAGGCTTTAATAAAACTGGATTCATATCAGCTATTGGCTCTATTTTTGCAGCCTCCGCTTGAAATACTTGTGCTCTTCCCATTTCTAACCCTTCTTTAGTTATAAAAGAATTTAAAGCCATATTTTGTGACTTAAAAGGAGCAACAGTGTAACCATCTTGCTTAAATATTCTACATAATCCTGCTACTAATACACTTTTACCTACATTTGAAGCTGTTCCTTGTAGCATTATTTTTTTCCCCACTTTCCATCCCTCCTTGTTAAAATTTACTAAAAGACAAATTAAAAAAAGTCCTAATACTTCTAAAGATAGGACTTTTATATATATTAATTAAAAATCTTTCACCCCGAAGACCTCTTGTTTTAAATTAAATTAGGCAGGTATCCTGGCTTAACTTCATCCTACTTCTATAACCTTCCCATCAAATTGACAGTGGTATTTATAGTTTCGTTGGTTTCACAGTAGCGGGGGCTGCAAAGGCATCTAACCTTTTTCCCTTTTAACATCTAATTAAGAACCTAATTTTAATCTAATATTCTATTTTCATTGTTAATTTTACAGATATATTACAAGTACATATTGTAATATTTAGTTTTGATTAAATTATATAAAGTCTGTAAAATTCATTTTATCTATTACAGCAAATCCACTATCAACTTCTAAAACTGTAATAGATGCATTATCAATTTTAAAGTTCCAGTGATATTTATAACTACCAGAAATCAAGTGTGTTATTATATTTCTTATTGTTCCTGCATGAGAACATACAAGTATTGTTTTTGTATCTGAATTACTATCATTTTCTAAAATTATATTATCAATTTCTTTTGCCACTCTTTCATAAGAGTCTACCAAACTTTCTCCATTTGGATATCTATAGTTACTACCTTCTTCTATCATTTTTTCAAACTCACTTGGATATTTGATTTTAATATCTTCAAAAGTTATTCCTTCAAAGTCTCCAAAACTAATTTCTCTTAGAGCTTCTTTTTCTTCTATTTCTAATAATTTCAATTTTGATATTTTTTTTATTGTATCTTTAGTACGTGTAGATGGTGTTGTATAAATCTTGTCTATTTTTTCATGACTTAAATATCTAGTAATTTTATTTATTTGCAGTTCACCCTCTTCACTAATACAACTATTTATATGACCTGACAATTTTCCTTTTTTATTATCATCTGTCAGTGCATGTCTTATTAATATTAATCTTATCATATTATCACCACTTTTTAGTTTAAAAAAACATAAAAATTAACAAATATATGTAAATCAAATATACAAGCTCTGAAAGTTCTATTCCACAGCCTAATATATCTCCTGTTACTCCATCAATTTTTGCATAAATATGCTTTTTAAATAATATTATAAATATAAAAACTACTATAACTGAACCTAATACCTTAATCAACACTATATTAGGTAATAAGAATATAAATTTAGTAATAAGACCAACTATTAATAATGTGTATATTATAGCTGTTATTAACATACTTGTAGTCAATTTTCCTATAAATAAATTTCCCATTCCTTTTTCTCTTGGAGTCACAGTTTTATATGTCAATAACATTACTCCTAGCCTTGCAATCATTGGCATAAAAATTATAACCCATAATGAATTATTACTTATTATATTGTATATAAATCCAATTTTTAATAAAAGTACAAACATAATTGCTAAAAGTGAATTTGTACCCAATCTTGAATCTTTCATTATTTCAAGCATTTTTTCTTTATCTCTATAACTGTATATTGCATCAAATGTATCTCCTAATCCATCTATATGAAGTCCTCCTGTAATTAAGACACCAGCTAGAGTTATTATTATAGAAGCTATAAATGGTTCAAATAAAAGCATAGAAATCCATCCTACTAAATAGGTTAATATACCTATGACAAAACCTACAAGTGGAAAATATACTATTGATTTATAAAATTCATCATCAAATCCTACATTTAATTTTATAGGTATCCTTGTCAAAAACTGTAGTATTAAAATAAATCTTTTCATAGTCACATACTACTCCTTTATTTTCATGGGTATTCCACTAACTACAAAATAAACTTCATTACTTTTTGATGCTATATATTGATTTATACGACCTACAATGTCAGCATATATCCTACTAAGTTTATTCCCAGGAACAATTCCCATACCTAATTCATTCGTCACAAATACAAAGTATAGATTTGTTTTTTCTATTTCTTCAATAAGTTTACTAATTTGTTCTTTTATGTACTCTTCTAATTTATTTATTTCTTCTTGAGTAGAGTCTTCTATATTTGGATTGTGTTTAAACATTAGATTATTTACTAATAATGTTACACAATCCAGTATAACAGTTTCATGTTCTTTGTATATCTCTTCAATTATGGAATATATATCTTCATACATTTCATATGTATTCCAGTTTCTAGGTCTATTCTCTTGATGCTTTTTTACTCTATCTTTCATTTCATCATCAAATGGAATAGAAGTAGCTATATAGGCTGTATTATTATGCTTGTCCAAACATAGTTTTTCTGCAAAGTTACTCTTTCCTGACCTAGCTCCTCCTGTTACTAGAATAATTTTACTCATCAAAACACTCCTACATATTAAATTTTTATATTTATCTTCCCATGTCAATTTCATCAAAAGTTGCCATATTCTTGTAAGTATAATTTGAAGCTTCTATTATATTAAACGCTAAAGCAGCTCCACTTCCCTCACCTAACCTCATATCCATATTTAATAGAGGGTCTAACTTCAATATATCTAATGCTCTTTTAGTTCCTGATTCTGCTGACAAATGAGATGCTATCATATATTCTCTAGTTTTTGGATTTATCTTATATGCAATTAATGCTGCTGCATAAGAAATAAATCCATCAATTACTACTGGAATTCTATTAGCACTACATCCTAATATAACACCTGCCATTGAACCTATTTCAAATCCACCTACTTTAGATAAAATATCTACTCCATCAGTTGGATTTGGATTATTAATTTCAATAGCTTTTCTAATTACTTCAGCCTTATGTTTTAGTCTCTCTTTCTTAAGACCTGCACCTATACCAGTAACCTCTAAAGGGTCACGCCCTGAAATTACAGATATTATTGCTGTACTTGGAGTAGTATTTGCTATACCCATCTCTCCAATACCAATAACCTTATAATCTTTTTCTATACACTGTTCTGCTATTTCAATACCTATCTCTAAACATCTAATAGCTTCTTGTTTACTCATAGCTGGACCTTTTGCCATATTTGATGTCCCTTTTCTTATCTTGTAATCTAACACTCCATCTAGTTTTTCATCACAGTTTATTCCTACATCTACAGCTACAACATCTGCCCCTACAAATTTACTTATTACTCCAACTCCACACAGACCTTTCGAAAAATTTGGGAATTGTAGTTTTGTTATATTTTGAGGGTCAGGTGCTACTCCTTCTTCATATACACCATGGTCTCCAGCAAAAGCTATTATAACTTTTTTACTTGTATCAAAAGTTTCATTACCAAATATTCCTGCTAATTGCATGCAAATATCTTCTATCTTTCCTAAGCTTCCAGTTGGATGTATGAGCCTGTCCAATCTCTGCTTTGTTTTTTCAATAGAAGAATTATCTAGAGAATATATGTTTTTTGATATACTTTCTAATAAACTCATTTTTTATCCTCCCAACATTGTTTTATTTTTTTAAATTATCTTTTTAGATAAAAAACACTCTTATTTTCTAAAAATTTCAACTTTTTATTTTTATTTTTACATACATACAAAAATTATTCTACATTTTACCTTAATTTCCTTTATTTTCTATTATCAATTTGCATACAATCAGATGTTTTTTGTAAAAATAGATTTAAAAGGACTTTAAGGAGATGATATTGTGGATGATTTTTCTAAATTAAAAAATTTATATGAAGATGGATATAGATGTATTTATCATGACTGTGTCGATAATAATTATACTATCTATCTTAAGAATTTTTATACGGAAGGTTCAGAAACTATCGAATTAAGTAGTGAATCAGATTTCTCACAATTCAAAGATTATATAGATGGACTTAGAATGTCTTAATCATTATGAAACCCATTAAAATAGGGAGTTTAACAACTCCCTATTTTGAAGTCACAATTTTTTTTATAAGCTTTAAAAGTTCGTCTCTATTTATTTCTCTTTGTTTTTTTCTGTCCTTATACTCTTGAAAGTTAACAACTTTTGTATTTGGTTTTTCCATAAACTCACTTCCCATTTAACATTATTAACTTATCTTAATATATTTTATTCTATACAATTTCTCTATTTCCTTCTATTTATAATACAAAATTTCTTAAATAATCCCAAATTTTCAAAACAAAATTTTCAAAATATACTAAAATCTACCTTTCAAATATAATATCAAATAAAATTTAATAATCTCCATACTTTATAGTATAATATACTAATAAAATATAATAAAGGAGATTTTAAATGAATATATTACAAAATGAAAATTTAATTATCGAATCAAGCATCTGTGGTGCTGAACTCACTAAAATATTTTCTAAAAAATATGATAGAAATATTCTTTGGGATGGTAATAAAAAATATTGGGGCAGACAATCACCAATATTATTTCCTATAGTAGGTAAACTTTTTGATAATGAAACAATAATAGAAGAAAATTTATATAGTATGACTCAGCATGGATTTGCTAGAGATATGGACTTTGAGATTGTAAATAAAGGAGATACATTCATATCTTATAAATTAACAGATAATGAATCTACTTTAAAAAAATATCCATATTCTTTTGAACTAATCATAAACTATACATTAAATGATAACAGTATTGATGTAGAATGGATTGTGAAAAATACTGACTCTAAAGATATATTCTTTTCTATAGGAGGACATCCTGCATTCAATCTTCCTTTTTATGAACAAAATGACTTTTCTAAATATTATCTTGAATTTAAAAGAAGAAATGATGTAGAAAAAATTAATTTAAATGGTTCTTTTACTGATGATATAACATTTATTGGAGATTTAAAAAGCTTACAATTAAATCCAGAATTGTTCAAAAATGATGCTTTGATATACACTAACATAGATGAAGTATCTATATGTAATAATGATGGCAGTAAATATGTAACCCTCTCTATGAAAGATTTCCCTCTAGTTGGTATTTGGACTCCTTATTATAGTGAAACTAATTCTACTGCTCCATTTCTATGTATAGAACCTTGGTACGGTCTTGCTGATAGTATACATTCTAATAAAATTTATACAGATAAGAAGTTCATTAATAAACTGAGTAAAGGAAAAGTTTTTACTGCTTCTTACAGTATAAATCTACACTAAATAAAAATAAGTTACTATGTTACCAAAGCGATAAAATATTTTAATATAAGTTACTATAAGAATATGAAGTAGTACTATATCAATATTCCTTAATCAAAAAATATTACTGGAATACAAAATTCCAGTAATATTTGGTAACTAAATAATATGTTTTTATATAAACCTATAAATGTCTTATTTTTTATAATTTAACAATACATACTTATATATGTTTTTTTAATTCTATTTAGAGCCTCATTTAATGTTTCTTTAGGACACCCCACATTGATACGGATAAATCCCTCTCCATCTTTTACAAAATAACTTCCAACTACCATAGTTAAATTTGCATGTCTAAAAAATGATTTAGATTCTTCTTCATTTTCAAATACTTCTCTCACATCTACCCAAGCTAGAAAAGAAGAGTCAGACTTCATAACCCTTGCTTTTGGTATATGAGTTTCAAAGAAGTCATAAACTATTTCAAAATTCTTTTCTACATAATTAGTCATCTCATCTAGCCATCTTTCACTTTCATTGTATGCTGCAACAATTGCTGGTATTGCAAATACATTTGGAGAAGTTATTGAATTACTTTTTAGTCTTTCTAATAAAGTCTCTCTAATTTTTAAATCTCTTATTAATACATACGACGTTTTTAATCCACCTAAGTTGAATCCTTTGTTAGGAGATACGCAGATTATGCTATTCTTATAAATTTCTGGATGAGCATTCCATAAAGACACAAATCTATAACCTTTAAATACTACATCCCTATGAATTTCATCACTTACCAAAAGTACATTATACTTCAAACATAATTCTGACACTTGATACAATTCTTCCTTTGTCCATATACGACCTGATGGATTTTGTGGACTACAGAATATAAATAATTTTATATTTTTGTGTTTCATTTTATTTTCCATGTCTTCTAAGTCTAAATGATATCTATTATTATTTAACTTTAATGAACTACAACATAACTTTCTATTATTATTTACTACAGCTTCTGCAAAAGGGTCATAGGCAGGTGTATTTATCAATACACCATCTCCCTCTTTAGTATATGCTTGGACTATATAATGAAGCGTTGAAACAGTACCAAAGGTTAACTTTATCCATTCTTTTTCTACATATACATCAAATCTTCTTTTATTCCAGTTTATAATAGCATCATAGAAGTCATCTCCTATAAAAGTATAACTATAATCTCCTACTGATGCTCTTTTTAAAATCGCTTCTTTTATAGCAGGGGCACATTCAAAATCAATATCAGCTAAATCCATAGGAATTGCATCTTCATTTAAGCCGAACTTTTCTTTAATTACATGGTTGCTCCATTTCCTACAATTCCCTTCTTTACGATTTAACACTTTGTCAAAATTATATTTCATAATTTTACTCTCCTAATATTATAAAATCTTTAGATGTTTTATTAAGTGGGACACCTTTTCCATCTATTATAACAACATCATCTTCTACTCTAACTCCCCCTATATTAGGAATATAGATACCTGGCTCACAAGACATTACCATTCCCTCTGTTAATATATCTTCACTATTTGGATTTAGAGTTGGAACTTCACCATCTCCAAGACCTATACCATGTCCCAATCCATGATTAAAATATTCACCAAATCCATGTTTATCTATAATTTTTCTGGCTACTTTGTCAACATCACTGGCCTTAACTCCTTCTTTTATTGATTCTATTGCAGATAATTGTGCCTCTAATACTACATCATATATCTCTTGAATAATTTCAGGAGGTTTACCTATAGATATTGTACGAGTCATATCTGATTGATAGCCTTGATAAACAACACCAAAATCTATCGTTATAGCTTCATTTGCTTTTAATCTTTTATTTGTAGGTCTTCCGTGTGGCATTGCTCCTCTTTCTCCTGATACTACTATTGTTTCAAAAGACATTCCACTTGCACCTTTTTTCAATGCATGATACTGAATTAGAGCTGATACTTCTAGTTCAGTCATATCTTTTTTAATCTCAGAAATAACCTTACTAAATACTTCATCTGTAATCTCACAAGCTTTTTTAATAAGCTCAATTTCTTCTTTAGATTTTATAGCCCTTAACTTCCATAATTCATTGGTCATTAAATCTATTTCAAAACCTGCATTTTTTAGCAAAATATACTCTTGTATACTCATAGCTTGATTTTCTATCGCTAACTTTTCTACATGCAATTCCCTTAATAACTCAATTATATCTGTTATATAAGAACCTTGAGATACAACTCTTTTTATGAAGCCAGTCGTTTTTTTATCTGCTTCATCAGTATATCTGCCATCTAGAATCTGATAATTTTTATCTCTAGTAACAAGCACATACACGCCACTACCTGATAGTGCTCCTATATATCTTTTAGTATTTTTTGCTTTAATCAAAAGAGCGTCAACACCTCTTTTATGTATTAAATCTACTAGTCTATCTATTGTATTATTCATAGTAAAATATTAGAAATCCAGTCCTAAATCGTCTAATAAGTCTTCTTCTTCTTTAGAGAATATATTCTTACTTTCTTCTTTTTGTTTTTTATTATTTTGTTGACGTTCCATTATTTTAAAGAATGGCCAATATAATAAAACTGCTAATACTAATTGCAATGCATTTGCTAATATGGAATGCCAATCCCCATTAGTTAAAAACCCTTCTAAGAATACACCTACATATGGAGGGTCAAATACTGGTTTTGCTAACCATCCCCAGTGCATAAAAAACATTGGTAATGTACCTATTATAGCTCCACCAAATACATGTGGTATAAACATTATTGGATTTAATATTATTGGTGCACCAAATAATATTGGTTCATTTATCCCAAATAATGCAGGGAATAGCGATACACGTCCAATTTTCTTATAAGAGGAATTCTTAGATAACATACATGCAATTACACAACCTATACTAATTCCACAACCTGTAAATCCAAAGAATGCACTTGAAGCTCCTGCTGTAAAGAAATGAGGTATTGTTTCCCCAGCTTGCATAGCTGCTATATTTTCAGCTATAAATGTAATCATTATAGGTCTAGTTATAGGGCTAAACACTGATGAATGTATTCCAAAAAAGAATATAGTACATATAGCAAAATTAAGTGCAAGAACTGACCATGGATTATCCATACTTCCTACTAATGGAGATAAAAATTGAGTAAGTATCTGTGGAGGTAATTCTCCAAACACTTTTAATGAAACAAAACGAGCAACTATAAAAGTACCACAAACTATTATAGTTGTTGGTATTAATTCAAAAGACCTAGATACAAAATCAGGTACATTTTCTGGCATTTTTATTGTAATATTTTTCTTACTACAGAAATTATATAACTCCACAGAACCAAGTCCTGCTATCATCCCTGTAAATAACCCCTTAGCTCCTAAGTTTCCTATTTCTAATGCTCCATCTGGTGTAAATGATGCTACTAGGAATAGAAAGGAAAAAGTTGATAGTGTAACACAACCTGGTATATATAATTTATAATAATTACCTAGATTAAAAGCAATACACATACAGGCATATAACCCTATCAGTCCGATGGAAAGACTTACTGGTAAGTCTAATATTGCTGCGTTATTCAATATGAATTTGCTTATTGAATTATTTTCTCCAAGCATGTTTGGAAGTGCTGGAAGTATTGCAAATATACTTCCTAATATTGTAAATGGTGTCATAGCAACCATACCAGCCTTTATAGAACCAAGGTGACGTTGATTGTCAACCTTGTGAGCTAAAGGCATAAATACTCTATTCATAAATGCTTCAAATTTTGAAAACATATTTAATCCCCCTTTTCCCTCGGTATTCTAATTATCCTTGAGCTAATTGATGTTTCTTATAAGTTATTAATGCTAACTTCATAACTGTAGCTCCATCCATTTTCCCATATACATCTTTATCTATTACTGCAAAAGGTTTATTTTTTGGCTCTAATATTCCTTTTAAGAAGTCTATTTTGTGAGCTATTTGAGGACCTATAAGTACTATATCCCAATCATCAATTTCACTTTCTATTGAATCTGCTGGTATAGCTGTGAATTCAAAATCTTTTTCATTAAGTTTGGCACTTTCTTTTACTACCTTTTTCATATTTTGCATTAGCATATTAGTCGAAAATCCACCTGCACAACATAATAATATCTTCATAATAATTCCTCCTAAAATTTGTATTTTTTATTATCTCTTAAAAGTATTTAAAACTTTTTAAAAGAAATTTTATATAAATAATCTATTTATACACTACAATTACTTATCAAAACAATATATCAAAGCCTCTATCAAATCTTTTGCTAGTTGAGAAGTCATATAGTGGTCTTGAGCATGTACCATTAAAAGACTCATTGCTGGGCTTTCAACATCTTCATTTAAATCCTGAGTTATTAATTCTGTCTGTATTCTGTGTGCTTCAACATCTATTTTGCGAGCCTCCTCTATCAATAATTTTGCTCCTTTAAAATCTTTTGCCTTCACTTTTTTTAAAGCTTCGAAGGCCTTTGATTTACTTTCTCCTGCAGTTGATATAAGCTCCATTATTTGTACTTCTGTTGACATTTTTTTATTCTCCTTTATATAAAATTTCTTATATACTTATATTTTTCTTCATCAAAATTTAAAATTAACTGTGTATACAATCTTATAATGGCATCTAAATCTTTATTACTTACTATAGAAAATGCACAATGACCATATCTAACTGGTACACAAGTTACTACACAAGGTTTCCCTTCATTTACAAGATGTGCTTCTCCTCCATCAGTCCCACCTGATTCAAACATATCATGTTGAAGTAATATATTATTTTCATCAGCAATTTCTATTACATAATCCACCATTTTTCTACTAGGGACTAGAGTCCTATCTCTATGCATTAGCATTATACCTTTATCAATTTGTTTCTGATTTGTATAATCTCTCACAAACTCATTCTTAGTACATGCTACATCTATTACAAATACTATATCGGGATTTATTAACTGTGTTGATGTCTTTGCCCCTCTTATTCCAACTTCTTCACTACTTGTAGCTACAAAATGAATATTACAATTTAGATTTTCTTTCTTAAGTTCTTTTAAAACTTCTCCCATCACAAAGCATCCTATTCTATCATCAAAAGCTTTTCCCACTAATCGGTCTGGCAAAGTAAATTCCTCAAAGTTTGTCGTATATGTTACCATATCACCAACATTAATCCCTAAATTATGTACCTCCTCTTCTGTATATGCTCCAATATCTGCATATATATTTTCAGCTTTACCATCATTGTATGTTGCATTTATGATAGCAGGGATTTTTTTCCCTTCTTTTGTTGTAATTCTAACTTTTTGTACAAACTGTGCAAGAGGTTTTACCCCTCCTATTGTTATTAGGTGAATCATGCCAAGTTTGTCTATACTTCTCACCATAAATCCAACTTCATCCATATGAGCACAAACCATTATGTTTGGTGCATTTTCATCTTTTATCTTAGAAAAGATTATACTACCTAGCCCATCACATATAACTTTATCACTATAAGCTTTTAGCTCTTCTAGTAAAACATGTCTAACCTCTTCTTCATTAGATGCTATACCATCTGCTTCTGATAATCTCTTAAAAAACTCTATATTCATGTCTAACCTCCCAGATAGATTTTTAACTTATACATAAACTCTTCATAGGATTGTGACTTATTTAGCATATCTACCATATCCTTATCAGCCATAATCTTACTTAGATATTTAGATATTTGCTTATGAAGCTCTAGATTTCCCTTTATTAATGAAATCATGAAAATAATCTTTGGTACTCTATTTTCATAACTAATATCAGTTTGTATCAAGGCTACTGATATAATATTTTTATTACCTGTCATTTCAATTGGATGAGGTATCGCCACACCATTTGTATAAATAGTACTCAAATAGCTTTCTCTTTCCCACACATCTTTAGGATATGTTTGAGAACAAGCTCCTTCATCAACTATACATTGTGACATACTATCAAGGATATTCTTATATTTGATTTTTTCTTTTATACACCTAAAGTGATTCTTATCAAATAGACCTAATATATATTGTTTTGGGCTTGATATATTTCCTATATGGTCTGCAAATCTAATACTTTCTTTAATATCCAAATAATCTAGTTCGTCTAAAATTTCATTTATAAGTATAACTGGAGCATTTATTTCAAATAAAAGATTTGTTATTGAAAAAATCAAGTCTGGTGCAAATTCTATTACAGCTTTTTCTTCTAATAATGAAAAATTTCTTATCTCAGCATTTGGAAATATCTCTTTAAGTCTTAAATTTATCAAAAATGCACTGCCTCCACCAGAAGAGCATATTATTGCTATCTTATATTTTTTATTAAAGTTAGCCTCTTCTCTCTTTTCGAAAGGAACAGCAATATGAGTAGCTATAAAACCTATTTCATCTTGACTTATTTTTATATGATACTCATTTTCTATGATTTTTGAAAATTGAATAGATAAATTAAAAACAGTTGGATACTGTTGACTTATTTTAACTGAAAAAGGATTTATTATCTTGTGATTCTTCTTTATACGTTCTATTAAACATGCAATATGTAAATAAAATAAGTTGAGAAACTCTTTATCTTCTAAAAAGTTAGAGTTATACTTTTTATCTATATCTTTAAAAAATTCACACATAATATCTTGAAGTTTATTTTTATCTATATTCTTTATGGTGGCTTTCTTATCTTTAGTCCTTAATTTTATAAGCTGCTTTAAATAATACTTTTCATCATAAGTAAGGTTACATTTTTTATCTCTAAAAATTTTATCTAATAATTCATCTATAATTAAATCTTCTGTATATGATTCTAAATCACTAACATTTCTTGCTACTCTCATGCTAACTCTTATATACAATATAATAATTTGTGCTAATATTTCCTCGAGTTCTGTTAGGTTGACTTCTAAATCATGTTCATTAAGTACATTTTTTATTGTACTTCTGATATTATCTAATTTAAAATTATCTATAAACTTATTTCTGTACTCTATTATATTTCTATTCCCTTTAAAATAACTCTCCACTAATCTGCTTTGAATTTCTTTTATAGACCCTTCTATTTTAATTCCATAATGAGCCTTTCGTTCCAATTTTAATTCTGTATCTTTTATCTTTTTATCTACCTTTTTTAAATCATTTTTTATTTGAGATGAACTTACTAAAAATTTTTTACTTAACTGTTCTATAGTTTTATAACCTTCATTTACTAAAAGTTCTACTATTATAGATTCTAACCGTTGTTCTGGATTTTCAACTAAATCTGAGGGTAAGTTTTTTAGGTAATGCTCGAATTTATCTTGGTCCTTAATATTTAGAATATATCCTAGTTTAGACTTATATTCTAATTTGAAACCATTACATTCTTTTATAGTTTCTATATTTTTTATTTCATTTCTGATAGTTCGAGTAGATACCCCAAACTTATCTGCAAAATAATCTATATTTAGATAACCACTACTATTTTTTAATGTTTCAAGAATAATGCGTTCTCTCATATACCCACCTCCCTCAGTGTTATTATCACGTTTTTCAAAGTAGTATTAAACAAAAATATTTTCTTATCAAATCAACATTTTTGTTTTAATTTATCGAATTTTATATCCTAGTATATTTTAACACCAAAATTTAATATACATATTTCATAATAATAAAATATATAGTTCAATTTTTATTATATTTTAATTATATATGTAATACTTTACCAATAAAAGCTGATATTTTTCATCAATTAAATGAAAAAAATACACCATTATACCTATAATTGATATAAACTTTTCATATAACAAATATCCTAAACTTATCTAAAATAAATTTAGGATATTTTATTTTTTATGCTTTATTCACAGACCCACAGACTTTAATCTTTTCTTTTACAAAATCCTTTACTGATTGAAGACCTGATAATCCATATTTCTTAGGGTCTATAACTTCATAATCTTCATTTAAAACCTTTTTAACACCATTACTATATGCAATTCTTAATTCAGTTGCATAGTTAACTTTTACTATACCTCTTCTTATAGCCTCTTTTATAATATCATCATGTATTCCTGAACCTCCATGCAATACTAAAGGTACTGAAACTACTTTTTTAATTTCTGATAGTCTGTCTAAATCTATTTTAGGGTCACCCTTATATAATCCATGTGCAGTACCTATAGCTATAGCTAATGAAGATACTCCTGTTCTATCGACAAACTCCTTTGCCTCTTTTGGATTTGTATAATCATTACTATCTCCACCATCTAAATCATCTTCTTTTCCGCCAACTTTTCCAAGTTCTGCTTCCACTGGTATAAAAGACGGGCTACATGCTTTTACTACTGACTCAGATAAAGATATATTATTTTCAAAACTTTCATGAGAACCGTCTATCATTATTGATGTATAACCATTTCTTAAAGCTTTCATCGCAAGGTCAAAACTTGAGCCATGGTCCAGATGCATTGCTACAGGTATCTTTACTCTTTCCGCAGCAACCTTTGCATTTGCTAGATAATAATCAAGCCCTGCATACTTTACAGTAGACGGAGTAGTTTGTAATATTACTGGAGAATTTAACTCCGCAGCAGCTTCTATAACAGCAATTACCATCTCCATATTTTCCACATTAAATGCTCCTACTGCATATCCTTCATCTTGTGCTTTTTTAAGCATAGATGTTGTTGTTACTAATGCCACATTGATACCCCCCAAATTATTTAATTATAAGATTTTAATCATACTTTTAATATTCATATATTGTTACACCTTTTACTACTCGATTTACTGTTCCTGTAGCTGATGGTGTATCTGGTTTATTTCCAACTTTTATCGATACAAATAGTGCTATAGTTTGTGCAAACAGTATGTATGGCATTGCAAGATACACATCTGGTAATTTATTATATTTTTCTCCAAACTCAAACTTTATTCCTGAGAAGTTACTGTCATTTTTTACTGACACTGCACAAGTTAATTTAGCAATTTTATCTCTTTTTATCTCCTCTAAAACATCTAAGTCATATTTTCTTGTATATGAACAGTTAGATACAAATTCAAACACAAATGTCTTTTCATCAATAAATGATTTTGGTCCATGTCTAAATCCCATAGGAGAATTATATACTGTAGCTATTTTACCTGCTGTAAGTTCTAAAAGTTTTAGTTGTGCTTCTTCTGTCAAACCTCCTAATCCTCCTGAACCTAGATATACAACTCTATCAAAATCTTTATTTATTAACTCATGTATTTCATCTTTTCTATCTATAACAGTCCTTCCCATTTCAATTATTGTATGTATATATGACTTCTCTGCATCATCTTCTAAACTATCGAATATCAATATAGCAGATAACATCATACATGAAAAACTTCCTGTCATAGCAAAACCTTTATCATTTGATTTTGATGGCATTAATAACAAGTAATTATTTTCATCATTTTTAGTCATCTTAGCCAATTCTCCTTCTGGATTGCAAGTTATAGCTAAATGATAAAAATTATCTACAATCTGATTCCCTAAATTTAAAGCCGCCAAACTTTCAGGACTATTTCCACTTCTTGCAAAGGAAATTAATAATGTTGGTACATCTTTTTTTAAGTAATCATATGGATTAGAAACTATATCCGTAGTAGGTATTGCTTCAAATATGTATTTTCTTATATCATTTTTATTTTTAAGATAAGGAAGTATTGAGTTGCCTACATAAGCTGAAGTTCCAGCACCTGTAAATATAACTCTAAACTGTCCATGATTATTACCTATTTTATCTATAAATTTACTTAGTTTTTCTTTGTTGGATTTATAGATTTCATAAGTTTCTAACCATAATTCAGGTTGTTGTTTTATTTCATTAGTTGTTATTATTGCACCTAAATCTTTTAATTTTTGTTCTTCTAATTTAAACATTTTCATTCCCCTTTCATACTTGCAATATTTATTTTTGGTAATGAGGTTATAACCACTTTTAAGTGTAAAAAAATATACTCTATACATTTTGATTGCTCTGATAGGTTATTTTTAGTTTATCTTAAACAATTTAATAGAATAGTACTATAGACGTTTTGGCATCTTTATTTTATGATAAAAATTTATTTAAACCAAAGTGGTAATTACCACTAATCCAAATATAAATTAATTTGAATTTTTTGTCAATACATAAAATATTTATATCAATCAATTTTATGGATATTCTTTAAAATTAATTGATAATTTTTCTTTATTTAACTACTTATTTATTTGCATAAACTCCACATTTATTTTTTGACACAAAGTTTACAAATTTATGTGTCTGAATTATAATCAGTTCTGTAAACATAAAAAACCTAGGAGAAAGTATTATGAAAAATATAAAAATAGGTATGATAGGTCTTGGCTCTATAGCTCAAAAGGCATATTTACCTGTATTAACAAAATCTGAAAGATTTGAATTTGTGGGAGCTTTTACTCCAAATAAAGCCAAAAGAGAAAAAATCTGTAGTGATTATAGACTCACGCCATTTGATTCTATTGAGTCCTTAGCAAAAAAATGTAATTGTATTTTTCTACATAGCTCTACAGAAACACACTACGAAATTATAAAGATATTATTGAATTTAGGTGTTCACGTATATGTAGACAAACCTCTTGCTTCAACAGTAGAGCAAGGAGAAGAGCTTATAGAGTTAAGTATGAAAAAAAACTTAAATTTAATGGTCGGATTTAACCGTAGATTCTGTCCTATGTACAAAGAAATTAAAAAGAATGCAACAGAAATTGTGTCTATCAATATATGTAAACATGGATTAAATTCTCTAAGGAATGTTAGATTTGACAGTACACTTATAGATGACTATATACATGTTATTGATACTGCTTTATGGTTAGCAGATGACGATATCGAAATCAATGGAGAGGATTTATTTTTAACAAACAATAATAATCTAATATTTGTAAGTCATAAGTTTAAAAGTAAGGATTTCTCTATAAATACCTCTATGCATAGAGATTCGGGAACAAAATTAGAACAAGTTGAAATTCTTTCAAAAGGTAAGATTCAAAGAGTTAAAAATCTTAATGTACTGGAAACAGAGGAAGGTGGAAATCTAACTTCAAAACAAAGTGGTGCATGGGTAGATATATTAAAACAAAAAGGTTTTGAGGATATAGCAAATCATTTTATTGATTGTCTAGAAAATAATAGAAAACCAGCTATTAGTGGAGAAGAAT
This sequence comes from Clostridioides sp. ZZV14-6345, assembly GCF_020657775.1. Lineage (NCBI taxonomy): Bacteria > Bacillati > Bacillota > Clostridia > Peptostreptococcales > Peptostreptococcaceae > Clostridioides > Clostridioides sp. ZZV14-6345. The sequence goes on from NZ_JAGWCX010000038.1 coordinate 34,290, forward strand.
GTATTAAGGCTCAAAGATTAATAGGGAAAATTATAAGTTCTGTAAAATAAAATTTATTATAAAAATAGGCTAGGGGAAAATACCCCTAACCTATTTTTATAAAATACTATGTTTTTTATATATCAAACCTATTATATTCGTATCAAATCTATTTAACTTAACTTTGTTACTTCAACTAAATCCTTATATTTCTCAACTTCTTCTAAGTCTACAAATCCAGTTTCCATATTTAGAGCATTACTTATGCCACAAGCATTTGCAAATTTAAGTAAATTTTCTATTTTATAACCTCTTGAAATACCTACACTAAATCCAGCTATCGTGCTATCTCCACTACCTACAGTATTTACACACTTTACATGTGGCACTTTCACATCATATACACTATCTTTACTTAAATAAACCATACCATCCTTTCCTAGAGATATACAAACATTCTTTGCACCCATTTTAAGAAGTTTTTTTCCTGATAAAATAACTTCCTCTCTTGAATCAATAGTGATTCCTAATAAATGTCTTATTTCATCTATATTTGGCTTTATTAAATATGGTTGAGACTTTAAAGCTACTTTTAAAGCATCTCCTGATGTATCTAATATAAATTTTATATCATTTTCTCTACATACATTACCTATCTTTTCATAATAGTCGATCGACATATTCTCACAATAACTACCAGATGCCACTAGTATTTTAGTATTTTTTAATACTTCCTCTATATCATTTTCAAATCTCTTTAAATCACTTTTTTCTACTATTGGTCCCTTTTCTAAAAACTCTGTACTTGCTTTATTGTCTTCGATTATATTTAAGCAACTTCTAGTTTCCTGCTCTATTTTTGTAAACTTATTTTGTATATCTAGTTTTTTAAGTTCATTTTTTATAAATTCTCCATTAAATCCTCCTAAAAATCCCATAGCTAAAGGATTTTCTTTTAAAATTTTACATACCTTAGCTACGTTTAATCCTTTACCTCCAGCAGTTGCATTTGTACTTACTACCCTTTGCACCTCACCTATGTTTATACTATTTACTCTATACATTCTGTCTATAGCTGGGTTAAATGTTATTATTGTAATCATACTAGATTCTCCTCATTACTAAGTTTTTACTTTTCTAAATAATAAATTAATATGTAAAACATAAAAAACCTCATCTATAATATATCCTAAAGTGGTTATTACCAATTTGAATATAAATTATTTTACTCATTTTGTCAATGTCTCATAATTTCAAAATAAATTAATAGTCTTACTTATTAAATTTTGATTAAACTTTATTCATTGACATAAATTATTCTATATTTTATAATCAAATTGTGGTAATAACCACTTAGAAAGGACTATATTTTTATGATAAAAAGAAATGATAAAAGACCAATATATGACCAGCTTGTTGAGATACTAAGAACTAAGATTGAAAATGAAATGGAACCAAATGATAGAATGCTTTCTGAGAGGAAAATTTGTGATGAATATGGAGTAAGTAGAACTACAGTTAGACTAGCTATGGCTGAATTAGAACATATGGGATACATATACAAAAGACATGGAAAAGGAACTTTTGTTGCTGCTCTCAGTCAAAATTCTCAAAACTTAATGGAAAGTTATAGCTTTACAGATTATATGAAAACACAAGGAAAAAAACCAAGTACAAAAGTATTATCATTTGATATAGTAGAAAGTACAAAATATTTTTCTGAAAAATTAGGTATAACTCCTGGTGAAAAAATAATAAAAATAATGCGTTTAAGACTTGCTGATAATCTTCCTATGATGCTTGAAAGAACATATCTCCCTATGAAAGAATTTACAGGATTGACACAAGAAAAAGTCGAACAAAAACCTTTATATGAGATATTTAGAGAAGATTATGGAGAGATTATTAAAGTAGCTGATGAAGAATTTTCAGCTGGAATAATATCTGATAAGGAAGCAAAGTTATTAGAAGTGCCAGGAGATTCACCTTGTCTAAAATTGCTTCGTACCACATATAACGATGACAATATAGTTATTGAATTTACTTTGAGTGTTGCTAGAAGCGATAAATTTGTATATAAAGTAAGGCATGTAAGATAGTAAATTAAATAGATTTTCAGAAAACTAAATGTGTTATAAGTGTCAAGACTACAAATGATAGTATAAATTATGAGGAGGTAGTTTTGAAAAATTTTATTTATGCAGATAAATTTTTTATGAAATATGGAGTCAAAGAAAAAGGTTACCTTAGTATAATTAATGGTAAATTTGGTGAATTTCAACAAGAAAAACCAGATACTACTGATAGTGTTATAGATTTTTCAGGCAAATATGTTGCCCCTGGTTTAGTTGATACTCACATACATGGACTTTTAGGTGCAGATGTCATGGATAATACATTTGAGTCAATAAACACAATTTCAAAAGGTTTATTAAAATATGGAGTGACTTCTTTCCTACCCACAACTTTAACGGATTCTATAGATACACTGAGTGATTCTATAGAAAATATAAGTAATAACTATGATAAAGTTGAAGGAGCAAAAATACAAGGCATCTATCTAGAAGGTCCATTTTTTACAGAAAAATATAAAGGTGCTCAAAACGAAAAGTATTTTAAAGACCCTGACATCAATATTTTGAAATCATGGCAAAAGAAGTCAAAAAATTTAATAAGAAAAATAGCAATTGCTCCAGAACGTAAAGGTTCAATAGAATTCACAAAATACGCTACTAAAAATAATATATCAGTAGCACTTGGTCATAGTTCAGCTAAATTTGAACAGGTTGAACAAGTAGTTAATTCAGGTGCTAAAGTGTTTGTACATACATATAATGGAATGAGCCCTTTAAATCATAGAGAACCTGGAATGGTTGGTGCTGCTATGTCACTAAAAGATACTTATGCAGAATTAATTTGTGATGGACATCATGTAAGCCCGATAGCTGCTAAAATAATGATGGATGTTAAGTCTAGAAATAATATTGCTTTAATTACAGATTGTATGAGAGCTGGTGCTATGGATGATGGCGACTATACTCTTGGTAAGTTTAATGTAAATGTAAAAAATGGTGTTGCAAGGTTAAGTAATGGAAGTTTGGCTGGAAGTGTGTTAACTATGGACAGTGCTGTGAAAAATATAGTTGATTGGAATATATCAACTTTAGAAGATGCAATAAAAATGGCTACGTATATACCTGCTTTAAGTTGTAATATTGATAATGTCTGTGGCTCAATATGCCAAGGTATAGATGCAGACTTTATAGTAATAGATAATGACTTTAATATACACGAAACTTATATAAATGGTATATGTAAGTACAAAGCTAATAAATAAGTTCTATATAAAATTATAGGGACTGTCTCAATAGAGATAAGCTTCTTTTCCCATTGTTGAAATGATGAAAATATATTAATTTTATACAAAAAGAGTGCCTCATTAAATAAAAAGTTCATTTTGAGACACTACCTTTTATAATATTTTTATTTTATGGAACAGTTTATAAGAGTTAAATCCTATTTATCAATCTGTTCTCTAAGCCACTTAGTTGCTACATCTAGCTGTTTATTTTCATCTTTTTCTTCAATTGTAGGCTTTATACCTTTTTCATTGATATAATCTCCATTAGGTGTAAAATATTGGGCAGTAGTTAGTTTGTATCCTGTTCCATCCTTCAATCTTACAACTGATTGTACCAACCCTTTACCAAAAGTTGTAGTACCTACAGAAATACCTTCTTTATTATCAACGATTGCAGCTGTTAATATTTCAGCAGCAGAGGCACTTTCTCCATTAGTCAATACTACTATTGGAAGTCCCAATTTTTCTTTATCAGATTTCAAGTACTCAGTATTTCCTTTATTGTCTTTTGTATATACTATAGTTCCTTCACCAATTAGCTCATCAGCAACTTCTTTACATATATCCAACATTCCACCAGGATTATTTCTAAGGTCTATTACTAATCCTTTAATATTTTTTGATTTTAATTCTTTTAAAGCTTTGTCAAAGTCAGTATATGTACTTGATATAAATTGGGTAATTTCTATATATCCTAAATCATTATCAATTACTTTACTTTCTATACTCTTCTCAACTATCTGTTCTGTTTTTACTTTAAAGTTTAGTTGTTTATCTTCTCTTAATATTGTCAGTTCAACTGTTTTCCCTTTTTTACCCTTCATCATACGCACAGCTTCATCTGAATTCTTATATGACACAGATTTTCCATTGACTTTTACTAATTTATCTCCTGCTTTTACTCCTGCTTTTTCTGCTGGAGAATCTTTCATAGGGACTACCACTAATCCGCCATCTTTTGATGCTCCTATATACATACCTACACCAACATAAGAACCTTCACTATCATTAATTAGATTCTCCATTTCATCTTTAGTGTAATAGCCAGAATATTTATCATTTGTCCCTAAGAACAAACCTTTTGATGCTCCATCTACCAAGTCAGCATCTGATACTTTTTTATAAAAATCTTGTTTTATAATAGATTCTAGTCCTAACAACTTATCATATTTTTTATAGTCTTCATAGATTTCTTTCGATATTACAACTTTATTCCCCAATGTTAGCTGAAATGCTGATGTAGCCATAGCTGTTATAATTACTAAAATCACCCCTAAAAAAATAGCTTTCTTTTTTGAAATCACAAGATACATCTCCTTTTACATAAACTATTATTATTATATGACTAGCTGTTATTATTATTATATGACTAGCTGTTATTTTTATTACATTTACCCAAATATATTGCTTTATTACAATAAACTATACTAAAATTTATATTAAATATAATTGCTGTACACATTATAACATATTAAAGGGAGGAATATTTTATGAAAAAAGAATTTAGGAAAAAAGTTATTGAATCCAGAAAAAACAAAAGTTCAAACTTTGTACTTAGTAATTCAAATTTAATAACAGAAAAATTACTTCAAATGGAAGATATAAGAAATGCAACTAATATAATGCTTTATCTAGATTTTAACAATGAAGTTCAAACAGATAATTTAATCAAAAAACTTTTGTCCCTAAAGAAAATAGTCTCAAGCCCTATAACAATAAAAGAAAATCATACATTAATCCCTACTCAAATAACAGATTTAAAAGATGGATTGAGAATTGGAGCATATGGAATAAGAGAACCTAACGAAAAATCACCTAAAATTGACATTAAGGCTTTAGATGTTGTAATTGTACCAGCTGTAGCGTATGATATACATTGCTATAGACTAGGATATGGTGGGGGATTTTATGATAGATTTTTAGAAAACTTAAGAAAAGATGCTATAACTATAGGAATAGCATTTGATTTCCAGATATTCGATTCTATTCCAAAAGAAAGTCATGATGCACAATTAAATTATATCGTTACTGAAACTAGAATTATTACACCAAATAATTAGAACATTAAATATTTTATACAGTAATAAATTTTACTTTTAATATCTTAACTCAATGAGCATTTTCAGTCATGGTTTTTACAATAATAAGAACCGTACATGATTTACTTATATTAATAAAAACCATGACTTTACTATATAATACGCAGTTATTTAATTATAAAATATCTTCTTATTTTGTCGCATTTAATTCTATTCTATCTGGAAGCTCACTCATATTCGTTTCAACAACTATGTATGGAAAAGAATCCTCCTTATCTTTATACTTTATCTTGACTCTCAAAACATCCTTCCCTTCTTCGCTCACACTTTCTATTTTGTCCATTTCGATACCATATTTATTGTTTCCTCTAGTCACTATAATGTATATTTTGTTATCAATTTTTGCTGCTAGTGCTCTTTCTTCGTTTGTATACTTATCCATCACATCAAGTATCTTTTCTGGAATTGAATTTCTTTGTAACACTGTATAATCTATAGGTTTAGATTTCTCTACAAACATACTTGGTATGAATATAAATCCCCCTATCACGAATACAAGAGCTATAACCCCATAAATTATACCTTTAATGTTAAACTTTACATTCAATCTTATCACTCCTCCCATATATTCTAAATATATGATTTATAACCTTATCTTAGACTCTAAATTATTGATTAGGCTTATCCAGAATTATAAACATATGTAATGCAATAAAAAAACATGTTTTCCTTATTTTATAATAAATGAAATGTAAAATAAAAAGAGCTATATGAAAACAATTAATTGTTTTCA
>NZ_JAGWCX010000039.1:0-39291 GCF_020657775.1 Clostridioides sp. ZZV14-6345
ATTAACCTACTGTTTAATTTTCAAAGTTCATTTCATTCAACTAACTTCTTTGTGCTTATCATTTCTTTACTTCTTATCGAGCACATTTACTATAATAACACCTTATCATAAGATGGTCAACTATTTTTATTATTTTTTTCTTAAATTTATTGATTATTCACCCTTTGCCATACTATTGTGACTTTATTTTTAAAGATGTAACTATTATTAATAACAGTTTACAATTATAATAATACTATATGTAATTGTTATTAATTCAGAAAGGAGCTTCAAAATGTTTAGAAAAGTATTATATTCTTTAACACTACTTTCTATAGCTATTTTTTTTATTGTTGGATGTTCAAATTCACAAAACAAACAAAACACAAATCAAAATAAGGAAACACAATCACAAGAAGATACTGAAAAAATAGATAGCAGTAAAGACACTTCCAATGTAGTTGTTTCAGACGGGACAGATAAACCATCAAAAGATACTACTAATAATGCTAATAACAAACTAGATGTATCCTCTTTAGATAACACCGCTCTTGATTGGTTTTATATACCAAATAATAAACATAAAACCCCAGAAGTAAATACTGACATTGGCTTTAAATTTTCTGACTATGATGCTATATACAATGGACCTACAAAAGATGGTCAGAAAACAATATATCTTACATTTGATGAAGGTTATGAAAATGGATACACTCCAAAGATACTTGATATTTTAAAACAAAATCAGGTTAAAGCAGTTTTTTTTGTTACATCTCCATACATAAAAGAAAATAAAGATTTAGTAAAAAGAATGGTTTCTGAGGGGCATATAGTTGGAAATCATAGTAAAACGCATCCATCCATGCCAACAAAAACAAGTAATCTAAAAAACTTTAATGAGGAATTCTATGATGTTGAAAGATTCTACAAGGATGTAACTGGAAAAGATATGGTTAAATTTTTTAGACCTCCTATGGGCAAATACTCAGAGAAAAGCTTAGCAATGACTAAAAATTTAGGATACAAGACTGTATTCTGGAGTTTTGCATACAGGGACTGGGACACTGAAAAACAACCATCACATGAAGAAGCAACAAAAAAAATAATGGATAATCTACATGATGGTTCGATTTTATTATTACATGCAGTTTCCAAAACTAGTACAGAAATTTTAAATGATTTTATATCAGATGCAAGAAAGCTAGGATATGAATTTGAACTATTAAAGTATTGATATTTATAATTACATCTAAAGTCTACAAGCTAACATAGTTATTATAATTAACATAGTTAGTATAGTATAATAAAAAAATATTCTTCTATATAAATAATATTAATAAAATATCAATAAAAAATAGATGTATGGCTTAACATTAATAAAATCATTATTATAAATTATAGCTATACATCTATTTTTAAACTGTATAATTAGTATTTACGTTGATTAGATAATAAACATTGCTACTATAGTTGTTACAATCAGTCCGGTTATAACTGGTACAAAATTTCGTTTTGCCAATTCTATAGGGCTAACTCCACAAATTGCTGCTGCTGAAATAAGTCCCCAAGGAACTAGACATCCTCCACCTACCCAGATACCACTGATTTGTCCTAATGCAGCTAATGCACCGACACTTGCATTGATAGCAGTTCCAAACACAGAAGCAAGTGAACCTACTAATGAAATTCCAGAAAATCCAGAACCATCAAGCCCAGTTATTGCTCCTACTACAGTTTCTATACCTGATACAGCAAATTTATTAAGTGGTATTGTTTGAGAAAGAGCTATACCTATATCTGATAATAAGCCTTGTGAGCCTGGTGTTAATACCTTTCCAAACACACCTGTCAAAGGTGCAACTTCACCCATATAGAAAAATGCTGCTATTGGTATAATTGCCCCAAATATTTTTATACCAAATACAAAACCATCAATTATATTCTCACATACATTTTCAAGACTATCTTTGCCAAAATTTATAGTATTTATAATGATTATTAAAAATACTGCTGTTCCACCCAAAAGAGCTGATGCATCTCCTCCTTTTAGGTCAAATACATACATGGCAATTATATCAGCAAGAAATCCTAAAGCTACTAAAATAGTTGCTATTTTAGATTTTCCATTAAACTCTTCTACTTCTTCATCTTCAAGCTCTTTTAATTCCTCTCTAAACATACCTTTGTTAATATCTCTTTTCAATGTATAAAATGCCATAGATATGGTTACTATTCCCATCACCCAAAACAAAATCATACCATCATTTATAACATATGATACTGCAACACCTGCTGCACCAGCTGTTATACTTGGAGCCCCTTGAATAACAAAGTCTGTAGACAAAGCAAGACCATGACCAAATAAATTTAATGCTACTGCAACACCAATTGCTGGTAATCCAGCTCTCATAGCAACAGGTAAAAATACAGCTCCGACTAAGGCAACAGCTGGAGTTGGCCAGAAAAACCAAGAAAGAACTAACATAACAAATCCAGTTACAAAAAATGCTGTATTAGAATTTTTTATAACTCTTGAAAATGGTCTTACCATATACTGTATAGCATTATTAGCTTCTAAAGCTTTAGATAAAGCAACCATAATAGCTATAATTAATATAATTGGTCCCAACTCATTTAAAGATATAATAAAAGAGTTAAATATTGATGTTATAGCACCAAAAATATTTTTTTCAAAGAACAGTCCCATGAAAAAAACACCTAATATACAGGGTACTATTGTATCCTTTTTCATAATCATAGTAATTAATATAATTACCATAAATATAATGTAAATATAATGTGCTCCTGTCAAAACCATATTATTATGTCCCCTTTTTCTAAGATAATAATATTATATGGTCTTATAAGTAAACTTGTTACTTACTTACAGGTGTACAATAAAATTGCACAATATACAACTTAAGATTTTATGATTTTTTTACTGGAATAGATATTTCAATAGAAAATTCTTTATCATCAGAATTTACATTTATACTTCCATTATGATATGCAACTATTTTCTCACAATTCTTTATACCAATTCCAAAACTTTCTACATTATTAGAAAAATTGTTCACTCTATTTTTTTGTATAATTAATAATTTAGAATCTTCCACTTTAATTAAAAATACTATAGGTTTATCTCTTCTAGCATATTTTATTATATTAGAACATAAATTATCAAATATTCTTCTAAATTGTGTAACATCTACATAAATATGATATTGGTTATAAAGTTCATTCTCTATTGTTATATGAAATCCTTTCTCTTCCAATGTATATGAACTATCTAAAAGCAATTGAAAAATAAATTCATTAGCATTTATTTTTTCATACTCTTTTGCAACTTCCTCTCCAGAATTGACAAAATGTGTAAAAAGGTCATCCGTTAAATCTTTTATTTGATATGCTTTAGACCTTACATTTTTTATGTATTGTTCCAATTGCTCAGGACTATTATATTTATGGTCTTTAATTAAATCCAAGTAACAAATTACTGATGTTAATGGAGTTCTAACATCATGTGATATTGAAGTTACTATATCTTTATTTTTATTCTTCATTTCTCTTTCTTTTATAAGTTGATTCTCTAATGTATGGCTCATCTCATTAATACTAGATGCAAGTGATGATAATTCATCATTACCTTTGACTGGAATTCTATACTTTAAACTGCCGCTCTCTACTATCTTTATACCCATTTCTATTTTTCTTAGGTATTTTATCTTTCTACTCAACAACAGTAAGAATGTTATAATAAACGTAAGTGCCATGAATGTAATAGAAATTGCTTCTATAAAATTTTGAAATCTAAATCTAAATAAAGCTATTACGACTATATTAGCTTTAACATTAGAAAATTGTATTTCATAATGTCTAGCCATAGAACTACTATAAAATTCATTTTCCTCACTCTTATCAGGCACTTCATTAGGATAGTATAATGTATCATAAAAAACCTTATTTCCTTTGTATATCTTCATAGAAACAAACCAATTATCACTATTCCATTTTGCTATATTATCTCCATCATTTGAACTTATTCCATTCTCATTAACATAAAGTTGAAAATTATCCATAAGTTGGTCTACTTCTCTTTTAAAATAAACTTTGCCTTCTGATACATCCTTTACTATAGATTCAACAGCAGAGTAAAATGGTATATTTAAAATGAAAGCCATTGCAGCTGAGATTAGTACATATATCAATAGTATAACTCCCAACTTTGATGGCTTAATTTTGCTAATCAATATAATACCCCTTTCCCCATGCTGTTTTTATATATTGTGGATTTTTTTGGTCTTTTTCTAATTTTTTTCTTAGATTTCTAATATGCACCATTATGGTATTATTCGCTGTATAAAAATACTGCTCATCCCAAATAGTTTCATATAAATTTTCAGATGAAAAAACTTTTTTTCTATTTTTCAACATAAGAACTAATATACTATATTCTATAGTTGTCAAAAACACAGATTCTCCATTTAGTGTAACATCTTGAGTATCTAAATTTACACATAATTCTTTTGTTTTTAATATATTTGGCTCTTTTTCCCTTTCCTTTCCCTGATATATATAATAACGTCTGAGTAGTGACTTAACTCTTGAAATTAATTCAGAGTATGAAAAAGGCTTTGATAAATAGTCATCTCCTCCTGCTGAAAATCCAATAACTTTATCAGAATCTTGAGTTTTAGCAGTTAAAAATAATATTGGAGCTGTTGTTTTTTCTCTAATTTCATTACATGCAACAAATCCCGTCTTAACAGGCATGACAACATCCAAAATAATCAAATCAATCGTATTATCTACTAAGTTTACAGCTTCTTCTCCGTTCGTTGCCATAACAACTTCATAACCTTCACCAGTTAAAAGAATTTCTACAATTTCCCTAATCTCAGGATTATCATCAGCTACTAAAATTTTTTTTGGAATCTCTTTATTCATCCTTAAGCTCCTTTTTTGCTATATTTCTTAAATATTTCAAACTATATAAAATATTATACTTTATTAACAAAAGCTTAGCAATGTCACATGTTTTAATACTTTCTACTCTTGTAAACATGTTTAAAATCCAATTAAAATGTGTACACAGATTGACATATTAATAAAAATAATTTATATAAGATTATCTTACATAAACAACTTTTTTTACTGATTTTACTTTTTCAGAAGATTTTACATGTACTACAATACATATCAATCCACTTATAGCTACAAATGCATAAAAACTTATTCCCCTACTAAGTAACATCGCTGGAACTAATAAATGCCCTGGGAAAAATATCTTAAATAATGTCATAAAACTATTTTCAGAAGCTCCAACAGCTCCTGGTAATGGTAATGATGAAACAGCAATATTAAGTAGAGATTGTATTGCTAATATCTCAAATACAGTATATGTTGATAGATGGAAAGCTTTGTATACAAAAAATGGTACTAAAAACATAGCTGTTATTTGTATAATAGTTATGCCTAAAATTTGTATTACAAGTTTTGGATTTTGCTTTATATATTGAGCTCCTTTAACATATTCTTCAATTTGAGAAGTTATAACTTTTCTTGAACCTTCAACATCTTTTATTATTCTTAGCTTACCTAATAAGTTTGTTATTGATATTATAAATTTGTTTACCAATTTTTTTGAAAATATAATTGTAATTACTCCAACTACAAGAACAACATTTGTTATTACACCATATATTAGTAAAATATTCATTCCACTTACATTGTTTAATATAAATTCACGTTCCATAATGAACATTGTTCCACTATATGCCAATATAACTACTTGATGAATGACAACAATAACTAATAGTATAAGTGAAGAATAGGAGATATTTATATCATCTTTCTTCATATAATAAACTTGTGCTGGTTGACCCCCTGATGCTGAAGGTGTAATTGAACTAAAATAAAATCCAATAAAAGCATATCCCATACATTTTAAAAAAGTTGTTTTTTGGTTTAAAGCTTTTATACCTAGATATATATTTACACCTTCACAAGCAACATATATAATCATCATCGCAAATCCAATTAGTATAAACATAGGACTTGCACCTTTTAATGATTTTATTAATGATTCAATTGATTGCCCTCTAAAAACAAAATATCCTGTTATGCCCATTAGTAAAACTAAAAAAGCTACACTACCTAGGCATTTATTTTTATTTTCAGTTTTACTTATCATAACTACATCCTTTCTGGTGTTACAAATTTAAAACCACTAGCTTTAAGCTTTGGAATGGCTACCTTTAAGGCTTCAATAGTACGCTCAGGTGCACCTACTGCACCACCTGAATTCTCCCCTGCATCATGTAAACAAATTATAGAATTTTCTTTTGTTCTACTCATCAACTTGTTTATAATAATCTCTACTGTACTATCTTTATTCCAATCTTCTGCCATTACATCCCATAAAGTCATTTTTAGATTATATTTTTCAACAAACAACTTTGAAAATATATTAGTATGACCCCATGGTGGACGATAGTAGTTTATATCTACACCTAAATTTTTCATTATATTTGTACTTTCAATAAAATCTTTTTTAACATAATTATAACTGTAAAGCCATGCATTTTTATGTTCCAATGAATGTAAGCCAACTATGTGATTTTCTCTTAACATTCTTTTTATAATTTCAGGCTCTTTTTCAGCATTCTTTGCTACTACAAAAAACATAGCTTGTATATCATTTTCTTTTAATACATCTAGTAATTTTTCTGTATATCTCTTGTCTGGACCATCATCAAAAGTAAGTGCAATTTCATTTTCTCCAGCCATGTTTTTTAATACATCTTTATTTAATAGTTTGTTATAATATGTAGGTATAATTGAATGGACTAAAAAAATCAATGCAATAACTATAATTAAACCTACTATATACATTCTCTACACGCTCCTAGTTCATCAAATGAAAATAAAATATTTTCTAATGTATTGTTATCAAACTGCTTTTTTAATTCTTTCATATTTCTACTCATTTCTTTAAGAGTAGCATCATCATAAATTAAATCTTTTATCTCATCTACATAGTATTTTTTATTTTTACCAAGTATTCTTCCAATACCATTATTTAATATAAAATCAGCATTATTTATTTCTTGTTGTAAAAATGGATTAAATGCTAATATTGGAAGTTCTGAATAAATTGTTTCAAATAATGTTATTCCACCTGGTTTAGAAATAATAATATCAGCATTTTCCATATATTTATATACTTCATCAGTATAACCCATTACCTCTATATTTTCATATCTGCCATATAATTTATAATACATTTTTTTATTATTACCAGTTATTACAGTAGTTTTTGCTCCTTCTAAAGTATTTAATTCTTTGTAAAATTGTTCTGATTTAGGTAGTAATCCTAATCCTCCACCCATTATAAGTATATTTTTTTTATTTGAATGATTTATATGTTCTAGTTTTTTAAAGTCTTTTTTTACTGGAATACCATTAACCTTAACTTTAGCTTCATCTATTCCCTTAAAAATAAGTTCTTCCTTAGTAGATTTACTAGCTACTAAATAGCAGTCTGTATTTTTACTAATCCATTCTGAATGACTACTTATATCTGTTATACATGTTATCAAAGGAAGATTTGAATTATACTTTTCCTTATATCTAGATACTAGTTGAGAACAAAATGGAAAAGTTGAAATAACTACTGTTGGTTCTACTTCATTAAGTAACTTATCTAATTTAGTTAAAAAATAATCTGAAAAAGTAAATTTTATATCTTTCTTTCCATTTTCAGTACATTTATAAAACAAATTATAAAGACTACTTCCCCGATTTACAAGAATAGAAAAAGTCTTGTACATTTTATCTGAATAGTTAGGCATAATGTATTCAAATATATCTTTAATTATTATTTCTGAATTGTTAAATTTTGCTTTTATATCTTCACTTAAAGAGTTTGATGCTGAGTAATGACCCATACCAAATTTTCCTGTAAGAATTAATACTTTCATAAGATTCCCTCCCCATTAAAGTCTTTCTTTTCCTATAATGACTATATTTATAAGTATAGACTTTAAATCTTTAGAAAAACCTAGTATAATTCTTAAGAAATCTTAAAGTTTTAATTAAAAAATACAAAACCCAATTGATATAGGAGATTATATCAATCGGGTTTTGTATCTATATATATTCAAATACATACACAATCACTGTAATTATTTAAATATATTCTATTTAATTATTCTTTATAATTAATCCATAATATTATATTCTTCATATAAAGGATATTTTTCAGTTAAGCCAACAACCAATGTTCTAGCCTTAGATTCTTCATCATAAGTTAAACATAGGTCTATAGCCTCAGCAATTATTGCCATATCCTCTTCTTTCATACCTCTAGTAGTTACAGCTGGAGTACCAAGTCTTATTCCACTTGTAACAAGAGCACCATTTGGGTCAAATGGAATTGTATTTTTATTAGCTGTTATATAAGCATCATCTAATCTTTTTTCTGCAGCTTTACCAGTTATATTTTTATTAGTTAAATCTAATAATATTAAATGATTATCTGTACCCCCAGAAATTAATTTAAAGTCTCTCTTAATAAGTTCTTCAGCTAAAGCTTTTGCATTTTTAGCAACTTGTATTTGATACTCTTTAAACTCATCACTCAAAGCTTCTTTAAAACAAACTGCCTTAGATGCAATTATATGCTCAAGAGGTCCACCTTGAATTCCAGGGAATATTGCTTTATCTATAGCTTTAGCATATTTTTCTTTACAAAGAATAATACCTCCACGAGGTCCTCTTAAAGTTTTATGAGTTGTTGTTGTAACAAAATCAGCCACTTCACATGGATTTTGGTGAAGACCAGCAGCTACAAGACCTGCTATATGAGCCATATCTACCATAAGTAATGCTCCAACCTCATCAGCTATCTCTCTAAATTTTTTAAAATCTATCTCTCTAGGATACGCACTTGCTCCTGCAACTATCATTTTAGGTTTTACTTCATGTGCTATTTTTCTAACTTCATCAAAATCTATAAGTCCGCTATCTTTGTCTATACCATATTCATAAAATTTATAATATTGACCAGAAATATTAACTGGAGCACCATGAGTTAAATGCCCCCCTTGAGATAAATTCATTCCCATAACAACATCACCTGGTTTTAGCATAGCAAAATATACACCAATATTTGCATTTGCTCCAGAGTGAGGTTGAACATTAGCATGCTCTGCTCCAAATATCTTTTTGATTCTATCTATTGCAAGAGTTTCAACTTCATCTATGTACTCACATCCACCATAATATCTTTTTCCTGAGTAACCTTCTGCATACTTATTTGTAAGATGACTTCCCATAGTTTCCATTACTGGAACTGACACTATGTTTTCAGATGCTATTAATTCAATATTTCTTTGTTGTCTTTTTAACTCTCTTTTCATACTTTCATAAATCTCAGGGTCCGCTTTTTTCAAGTTCTCAAACATATTATTCCTCCTAGTTATTATTTAAATTTTATTTTTACAGACATTTCATAATTTTCGTTTTTATCAATATGATAATTTATTATTATAGTCCTTTACTAATTAATAGTCAAGTGTTTTGCCATTTTTCCATATTTAAGATAGTTACTTTCTTTATTTTTAAGTTAAAATATAATAAATAATATTGTCTAATTCTTTTAATTGGATATAATTTAAATGTGACCATTTTGAAACAAAAAAAAAGATAATATATTTATATATATTAAGGAATATTACTTAAAAATTTGATATAATTTCAATATTACGTTTTTTAATTTGGAGGTGTATTTATGAATCAAAATGAGGAACTTGAATATAAGAAAAATATTCTAAAATTAGCTCTATTTGTAGGGGAACTTATGATAAAAAATGGAGCTGAAACATCTAGGGTTGAAGACAGTGTCCTTAGAATATGCAGGTCAAGAGGGTTTTATCATGTAAATATTTTTACAACTCCTACAGTAATAATTATTTCAGATGAGAAATTTGATGGCTTTTCGTTTATGAAAACGATTCAATCAAGAGGTATAAACTTAAATAAGATTTCTTTATTAAATAGTTTTTCTCGAGAATTTGTTAGTGACAAAGAATATGATATTGATAATGCTATTGCACGTCTTTATGAAATACAAGATGTAAAACCTTATCCTTTATGGTTATTTTACTCTTGTACAGGAATTGCATCTGCTTGTTTTGCTTGTTTGCTTGGAGGGAATTATGTATTAAATTTTATACTTACATTTATAATAGCAATCTTTGCTGCAATTACTTACGATAAAACAATGAAGATAAGTGCAATATCTGCGTTTTCCTGTTTAGTATCTTCTTTTTTAATTGCACTTTCAGGAGTTCTATTAGTTGAAATAGGGATTTTAGATGACCCTAAAATGCTTATAGTTGGCGCTATAATGCCACTACTCCCAGGAGTTGCTTTTATAAAAGCTATTAGAGATTTAATATCAGGTAATTTAATATCAGGAATTTCTCGTGCTTTTGATGCTGCTATGATTATTATTGCGATTGCTTCTGGAGTTGGTTTTGTTCTTGATACATGGTATAGAATTGGAGGTCCTTTCTAATGACTGATATGTCAATGATTTTGCATTTTTTATTTTCAGGCGTTGCAACTGCTGGATTTGCTGTTTTTTTTAATGCCCCACTTTATCTACTTCTTCCAGCTGGAATAACTGGAGGAGTCGGTTGGATTGTGTATGTTTATTTATTTAATTTTACTACAAACGCAGTTTTTGCAGGTTTTATAGCTGCTGCTTTGGTCTCTGCATGTAGTGAGACTTTGGCTAGAAAACTAAAGCAACCAGCTATTGTGTTTGTAATTCCAGGTATTCTTCCTCTAATACCAGGAATTGGACTATACAATACAATGTTATCTTTGATTCAGAAAAATTATTCTTTGGCTATGTCAAAAGGTACAGATGCATTATTTCTAAGTGCTGCAATAGCACTTGGAGTATTGGTTGTAACTTCTTTTGTAAGAACATTGAATCTTTTGAAAATCAGAAAAAGCTTTATTCCTTACAGAAAATCAAAATAAAAATATAAAAATAGCAATGTACTAAAACTTTACAAATACACATTGGGTATTTATTTAAAAAGTACATTGCTATTTTTTAATTATAATTATTTTAAAGGTCAATTAATATTCTTGTTATTACTGGTATAAACTCTCTACTATCTCTGAATTTTTTATCATTCTTCTTTAAGTATAAATAACAAATTACTGTAAGACAAATTCCAACTAGTCCACTTATAGCTTCAACTCCAGTTGTCATACCAATTGCCCCCAATATATAATAAGTCCCTATTGTTCCAACTAGAAGTGCTATAAGGGGTATTATATAAGCCATTACAGCTGCTTTCAATACATTCATATTATCCATACTAACCTCTACATGGTCACCAACTTTTGCACCAATTGTGTTGTCTACTTCTACTAATATTTCTTTTGACTCTGCTGAATTTGTAGTAGCACATTTTCCACAAGCAGCACAAGCTGAATGTCTTTGCATTTTTAACTTTGCAGTTCTATCATCAACAATTTCCATAATAAATCCTTGTTGATTCATAACTAACCGCCTCCTTATTTTGTAAATTTATTTATAGTATCCATAAGTTCTTTTATCATCTCTTCAGTTTGCTCACCATCATCATGCTTGATACTTTCTGCTACACATCCTTTTATATGATTCTCCAAAATAATTGTGCCTACCCTGTTTATAGCAGACCTTATAGCAGATATTTGAACCAATATATCAACACAGTAACGTTCTTGTTCTACCATCTTTTGTATACCCTTAACTTGACCTTCTATTCTCTTTAATCTTTTTATAAGAGCTTCTCTCTCATTGTTTGGTGCTAATTTTCTCTCTTCCATAAATTCACCTCATACTCTAATGATGTCTTATACAATTAATTATACTCTACTTACCGACTTGTTTAAAATACAATACAGTTATTACTACTATAAATGCCAAAATTGATATTGCAATAGACCTACTTTGATTCTTAGTTTGTTCCATACTTAACTTTCCATTCATCTTAAATCCTGCCAATGGAAATAAAAATATAACCAATGCATCAATTCCAAGCACAACTTGAGCTAAAATAGTCCATTTGCTCAAAAAACAGAATATTCCACCCACACCTAAAAGAACCTCTAATATATTTATAAACTTATATGTAGGTTTTTTTGCTATATATTCTTCAATTTTTTCCTTACATTCTGCACGACATGGATATATATTTGTGTTGTCATCATATTTTATAGCCAATTTATTATTTGGTGACTTTATATCCCTATTACAGTAAAGACATCTTTTCATTTTATATTCTCCTCTAGTATTCCCTTAAGAAATTTTGCCTAAATTATTATATGCTCTAATACTATTATACCAAATAGATACAAAAAACAAAAATAAAAGGAATAATTTTAGCTATTTCTTTTACTTCAATGTGTAATCTATAATAAATTTATAATAATAATTAAATAAAATTATTTATATCTAATTTTATTGTTATATAATCTAAAATAAGTCAAATTTGTATGAGAGGTTGAAATGAAACAAATGGAATTAGCTATTGTAAGTTTAAAAAAAGATGCTGGAGAAATTTACGAAAACCAAATAAGACAATTTTTAGGCAATAATCTAAAAATAAATTTATACTCTTTTGAAGAGGGAAATTTAAGGTTTTTTAAAGAAAAATTGATACTTCTATCTGCTTATTTAAAGTATGATGAAATCGTAAAATTATCTCACTATGATGCTCAAATTATTGTTCCTAAGTTGACATTTGAAAAGAACAGTATTGATATGATATCTAAATTAGAAAAAGATAAAATTATTTATGTATATAATTTAAGTAAGGATATGGCAATAGAGACAATTTCTTTAATACATAGACTAGGAATAGACAATATCAATATCCTGCCTTGCTATCCAGAGATTGAATTTACTCCCACAGATGCTGTAATACTAACTCCTGGCGAAAAAATCTTACCTAAATTTAAAAATTGTGAAGTCATAGACTTAAAGTATAGAATAATAGATTTAAGTTGTATTGTTGAAATTGCTACAAAGACTAAACTAAAACATCTAATAAAAGATGACTTGATAAAAAAATATGTAGAAAAAATAATTCCTACAAGTTATAGTACAGGTGAATTATTATTAGATGCAAATAAATTTGAAAGACAGTTTGATTTGTTATTATCTATAATTGATGATGGAGTCATATGCACAAATAATGATGGAATAATTCAATTCTATAATCATATGGCTAGAAAAATTTTATCTATAAATGCAAATGAAATGATTGATTCGTTTATTGGTGATTGTATAAAGGACATCAATTTCCAAAATATATTGACCAATAAAACTCCATTTTTTGAGAAATTAATTAAAATAAATCATATTGATATAAATTTAGAGATTAAGCACATACAATTAAATGTATTTGATGGATTTATATTAAAAATGACCAAGTTCTCTCAACTAGAAAAAAAGCAAGCTAAGTTAAGAGCACAGTTAGTTAACTCTGGTAATATTAGTAAATATACATTTGATGACATATTGGGTTCTAGTATACAAACTATTAATACAAAAAAAATTGCCAATAAAATGGCCCAATCAAACTCATCTATTTTGATAATTGGTGAAAGTGGTACTGGTAAAGAATTATTTGCTCAATCCATTCATAGTGCTTCTAGAAGAAAAGATGGCCCTTTTGTAGCAGTAAATTGTAGTACTTTTCAAGAAAATCTACTGCAAAGTGAATTATTTGGCTATGATGAAGGTGCTTTTACTGGGGCTAAAAAAGGCGGAAAAATTGGTTTATTTGAATTAGCCAACAATGGAACTATATTTTTAGATGAAATTGGAGAAATGGATTTAAATTCTCAATCCAAATTACTGAGAGTTATACAAGAAAAACAAGTAAGACGTATTGGTTCCAATAATGTCATTGATATTGATGTAAGAATAATTGCAGCTACTAATAGAAATTTAAAAGAACTCGTATCTAAAAATATGTTTAGAAGAGATTTATATTTTAGGTTAAATGTTCTTCCTCTTAAAATACATCCTCTTAGAGAAAGACCTGGTGACATATTTGAAATTTTTGACTCACTAAAATATGATATTCCCTGTAATTTTAGTCTAAGTGAAGAAGTAAAAGAAATCTTTAAAATGTATAAATGGGAAGGAAATATAAGAGAATTAAGAAACTTAGGAGAATATTTCTGCTACCTAGGGAAAGATATTATAGAAATATGTGATTTACCTGAGTATATATTAGATACTATAGATTCAAATTATAGCAGGACTATCTGTAATAAAGTAACTGATAATATAGAAAAGTATCAATTCAACATTAACAAAGACAAAAACTTTATAAAACACGACTATAACTTTAAAAGGTCTCTAGATGAATACATATTTATACTGGATAATCTAAAAAAAGCTTATGATTTAAAAGAAAGAATTGGTAGAAAAAGCCTATATAAAATAGCTTTAGGTGAAAATAGGTTTTTGACAGAACAACAGATTAGAAACATACTTCTAGAACTACAAGACTTTGGACTTGTAGACATACTTGTTGGTCGTGGTGGCTCAATTATAACATCAAAGGGGGTTGAATTTCTAAAAAAGATAAATAGGTCTAATAAGTTAAACAGTTGAACCATTTAAACCTATTTAATTATATTTTTATATATCTGAAAATTTATTAGAAATAACCTTTTCCACAAAGTGTTAAATATAATTAATATTTTTATCTTCTCTATACTCTGAAATTACTTAATACTACATATTAACTCATGGATAAATATTTTTTATTATCAATCTTGGCATGTTGTTTGCTTAATATTATTAACATAAAATTTAAAATTACTGGAGGTTTTTACGATGAATTATAATTTTAATGAAATTGTTAATAGAAGCAATAATTTTTCATCTAAATGGTCAGAGATGGATAAAAAATACGGAACTAATGATTTACTTCCTATGTGGGTAGCTGACATGGATTTTAAAGCTGCACCTTGTATAATTGATGCCTTAATAAATAGACTGGAACAAGAAATTTATGGCTATACAACAAGACCAGATTCTTACAATGAATCTATAGTAAATTGGCTGGATAGAAGACATAATTGGAAAATAAAAAGTGAGTGGTTAATTTATAGTCCAGGCGTAATACCAGCCATAAGCCTTTTAATAAACGAACTTACAAAAGAAAACGATAAAATAATGATACAAGAACCAGTTTATAGCCCTTTTAATAGCGTTGTAAAAAACAATAATAGAGAACTAATTATAAGCCCATTACAAAAACTAGAAGATGGAAACTACATAATGAACTATGAAGATATCGAAAACAAGATTAAAGATGTAAAATTATTCATACTTTGTAATCCTCATAATCCAGTTGGTAGAGTATGGACAAAAGATGAATTAAAAAAACTAGGAGATATTTGTCTTAAGCATAATGTAAAAATCATATCTGATGAAATACACAGTGACATCATATTAAAAAAACATAAGCATGTTCCTATGGCATCTATTTCTAAAGAATTTGAAAAAAATACGATTACTTGTATGGCTCCAACTAAAACTTTTAACATAGCTGGTCTTCAATCATCATATGTAGTACTACCTGATGAAAAAGATTATAAATTGTTAGATGATGCCTTTACTAGAATTGATATAAAGAGAAATAATTGCTTTAGCTTAGTTGCAACAGAAGCTTCATATAATAATGGCGAACCTTGGCTAGAATCATTTTTGGAATATTTAGAATCTAACATAGACTTTGCTATAAAATATATAAATGAAAACATGCCAAAACTTAAAGTTAGAAAACCAGAAGGCACTTATTTGTTATGGGTAGACTTTAGTGAACTTGGATTAAGTGATGAGGAACTAGAAAGTATACTTGTAAAGAAAGGTAAAGTTGCTTTAAATCAAGGAAATGGCTTTGGTATTGGAGGAAGTGGATATCAAAGAATAAACTTAGCTTGTCCAAGAAGTATGCTTGAAGAAGCTCTTATAAGAATAAAAAATGCAATTAACTAAAAATATTTAAGGAGAATTTGCACTATGAAAATAGATACAGAAAGAAAAAGACCTTCATTTAGATATTCCTTGTTAGTAATGCTTGCAATAATAGCTCTAACATCAGTTGGCATAGTTGTATTTAATGCTTCTATAACTACAATGTTTTTGCTTTCATGGCTTATAGTAGTTCCTGCAGCTATGAAGCTTGGTTATACTAATGACGAAATAGAAGCTTTTGGATTTGAAGTTGGTAAGGATGCCTTTCAATCAAATTTAATAATACTTTCTGTTGGTGTACTAATAGCAGCTTGGATAGCTGCTGGTACAATACCAACAGTAGTATATAGTGGCCTAACAATAATAACACCTAAATATTTTTTACTTACAACACTAATAGTCTGTTCACTTACTTCTGTCGCTACTGGTACATCTTGGGGGACTCTTGGAACTTCTGGTATAGCAATGATGAGTATTGGTACTAGTATGGGTATTCCTCTTGGTCTAACAGCTGGTGCAGTTATTTCTGGAGCTTTCTTTGGAGATAAAATGTCTCCTCTATCAGATTCTACAAACTTAGCAGCAGCAGTTTGTAAGACAGATGTAATTACACATATGAAGCACATGGTTTACACAACAGGCCCTGCATATGTAATATGTATAGTTCTTTATACAGTGATTGGATTAAAATATTCAAATAATACTATAGACTACATTCAAATAAATCAAATCAAAAATGTATTAAATTCAAACTTTCATATTGGCTTAGTAGCAATGATTCCAATAATGTTTTTGTTATTACTTTTATTGTTACAAAAACCTCCTATTATATCTATACTAAGTTCAGCTATCATGGGACTTATTATAGCCGTATTTCAAGAGGGGGAAAAAATAGGTGATGTTTTAAATTACATGCTATCAGGATTTACTATAGATACTGGATTTGTTTATGCCGACAAACTATTAAATCGTGGTGGAATAATGAGTATGGCTGAAACCGTTTTACTAGTATTTGTAGTTTTCGTTATTGCTGGTATTCTCCAAAAAACTGGTTTCTTAGAAGTACTACTTCAACCTTTGATAACTAAAATAGGAAAATCAAGAACTAAACTGGTTGGGTCTACTTTTATAGTAAGTTACTTTGCAAATGCATTTAGTTCGTCAATGATGTTCACTTCAGTATTTGTTGGAACTTTAATGTCTCCAATATACAAAGAGTTTAAATTAAAACCACAGAATCTATCTAGAATCATAGAAGATACAGCTACACTTGGTGGACCACTAATACCATGGAATTCAAATGCTGTTTTCTGTGCTCAAACTCTTGGGGTAAGCCCACTGGAATTTATACCATATTGTTTCTTAAGTTGGATTACTCCTATAATTTCATTTATTTATGGAGTGACTGGTTTTACTATGCTTACATATACGGATGATGAAATTGAAGAATCAGAGATATTTGACACTGTTCAGAAAAGAGTTGATTAAGTATGAAATTTGAATACTATTACTTAATTCAGGACATTACAGGTATATTATTGGCATTTGTAGGACTTAGAATGTCCATCCTAGGATTTAGAATACTTTCAATAAAAGGAATTTCTATAAATACACTTTTAATCCTAATTAAATATTGCTTATTTGCTATAGCAGGATTGAATTTGTTAATATCTAAATTTGGAATTACTCACTGGATTTTGAGTTTTTGTATGATATTAATATCCATAATAATAAACCCTAAAATTAAGGTATCAAAATAGAAATAATTATTAAATATAATATTATAGAACAATAAAGAGATTTATCTGTATATTAAAAATTCTATTTATTGTTCTATAGCTCCAACTGATATTGCTACTAAAGCACCATCAGTATCTGAAACCATACCTATCATTTCTGGTCTAGCTCCAATTCCCCCTAATCTCCCTAATACACCTAGTGTCTTAGCTCTTCATCCTGAGGATTTTCCATTTTTACCTGTTATTGTAACAATATCATAAATGTCTAAAATTTATTTTAACATCATATTTGCTCACCATCCAATTTTAGTTTCTTTTGTTTGTAATTCTCCTTTAATATTTATATTGGCACTAACATTTTATTTATATTTTATAAACTTTTTACTAAATTTTATAAGTTACCTATTTCTTTTTAAATTTAAGTAATTGTAATTATTCAGTCAATTAAACTACTCTATATCCTAATTAAATGCAATTATTTCTTTATTTAATATATCCTCTATATCTTTTAGCAGTTCTTCTTGTTGCATCGTTGTTGAAAGTTTTAAATTCTCTTTGGAAGTTTTTATTAAAATTACCTCTTGCCCTTCTCTAATTTCTGCTGATGTAACAGGCATACTCGTATTTTTATCAAAAGTCATAATTAAATCTGGAAATGTTGCAATTCTGTTATTATCTTTTTCTACTGTCATATACTCATTCCAAAAAGTGACTTCACAACCATTTACAGTCAATTTACCTACATCAAACCCACCTGTAGTCTGTAACTCTAAAGTTTCTATTATCCCTTCTGATACTATCTCTCCATCCAAAAACTCCACAACTTTATTTATTGCTTCATCATTTGATGTTTCCAAACCTAAATAAAATACTTTTCCCAAATCTATTGCATGGCTTATGCCTCCTATCGCAGCATTTTCTTTTACAATAGAAGCTTTTACAGGATTTCTAGCCACTGCCACTAATCCTTCTGCAGCTACAGCATATTGTCTAACAATTACTGAAGTCTTATTTAAAGCCCCCCCTACAAACCCCTCTACATGATTGCCAAGTTCTGGATTTCCTCCAGACACAGCTTGATAAGATTTATATGTTTTATCTCTATGTAATCCAAGACTTCCCATAAGACCTGTTGGATGAGCTCTCCCATTACAAGGAGCATCTATCATTGGTATTTTGAGTACAGAAGATTGGAGCCATCCATTAATCGTTGCACATCCTCCATTTTCATTTGTAATAATACCTTGTACATTCAATCCTAATTTATCAATAAAAATTTTTACTGTATTTATATAATCATTGCTATCAGCGTACTTAAGTGGTGCAGCTGGAGCTCCTACTGCTGATACATTTAAAATAATTGCATCATCATCTAATTTATCTATACCTATTAGTTCTGGAAATCCATATTCTAAGGCATATTCTCCAAGCTCTCTTCCACTTTCCTTTGCTCCTCCGCCTCCTCCACCTAAAATGGTACCTCCTATTAGAGCATACTCCAATATTTCTTTAGTCAACTTCATATTAAAAATCTCCTTATATTAGTTAGATTATGCAAAGTATATTAATAGCTATTTAAATAACTTTTTGATATATTATAGTTTATTATACAAGTTTTGTATTATAATGTATAATATATAATTAATTATTAAGTCTATATAATTCAGGTTATATTAAAAGAGGTGTATTTTATATTATGGATTTATTGCATCTTAAGTATTTTCAAACTGTTGCTAGAATGGAGCACATAACAAAAGCATCACACAAATTAAATATAGCACAACCAGCTTTAAGCAAAACTATCTCTTCCTTAGAAAAAGAACTTGGAGTTCAGTTATTTGATAGAAAAGGAAGATACATTGTCTTAAATGAGTATGGAAGATTGTTTCTAAAAAGAGTAGATAGCATTTTAGATTTAGTAGAAAGTTCAAAAAAGGAGTTACAAGACACTTCTTTAGAAAATACAGGAGAAGTAAAGATATTATCTCCTGCAGCGGCTAATGTGTTACCACCACTTTTGAGTAATTTCAGAAAACTATATCCTAATATTACTTTTAATGTATCACATACTTTGCCGTCATCTTATAAAAAAAGTGATTTTGATTTGTACATATCATCTTCATTTACAAAACTAAATTCAGAAAATAGTATAACTTTAACATGTGAGGAAATATTATTAGGAGTTTCAATAAACCATCCTTTATCATTAAAGGATGAAGTATATCTAAGTGAAGTTTCAGATGAAAACTTTATAGTTATAACGAAGGGTGAGAATTATAGAGAGGTAATCGATATCCTATGTGAATCGGCCAATTTCAAACCCAAAATAGCGTTTGAATCTGATTCACCATATACAATTTATGCTCTTATAAAATCACTTCAAGGAGTTGGATTTATATGTGGAAAGTCATGGGGATTATCTCAAGACCCTGAGATTAAGTTGTTACATATCAAAGACATTGAATTTAAAAGATATTTAAATCTTTCATGGTTTAGTGAAAACTATGAATCTAAAGCTGTGATGTTGTTTAAAAACTTTCTTATCAACTATTTTAAAAATATTTAAATCGAAGTTGATAGTATTAAAGAGGATATATCAAAGTATAATAAATTTAGCCTTAATACTGATACATCCTCTTTCTGTTATTTTATATTGAACTTGTATTATAATATAGAATTATATGTTATAGCTACTTTTTCTATCTTTCAAATATGGAATATCTTCCCTATACCTTTTTATTTCATCTAAATCAATCTCTGATAATACATATTTTTCTCGATATGTATCTAATTGAGTTATTATAGTTCCTCTAGGATTGCATATTTTACTCTTCCCAAACAGTATTAAATTAGAATCATTACTTACTAAGTTTACACCTACTGTATATACAGTATTCTCTAAAGCTCTTTGAGATACATTTAAATCCCACATATCTTCATCCTGTATTCTCCATGCAGATGGTATAAATATTATTTCAGAACCTTTTAATGTCAATTCTCTAGATACTTCTGGAAAACCTGCATCATAACATATCATTACACCAAATCTACCAAAATCAGCATCATATACCTCTACTTTTTCCCCTACTTTAAAGTATACTGCTTCTAATGACCATAGGTGATTTTTACAGTATTCTCCCATAATCTTACCTTTTCTATCAAATATAACTGCTGAATTATAAACATGTGTAGACCCTTTTTCTAAAGTTCCATATGGAGATACAAGATATACATTATTCCTTTTAGCAGCTTCTGACATTGATTCTTCTATGTACTTATTATGTTCTCTTATTAATTCTAATGTTTTAACTCCACCTAAAGACTCTAAATTATATCCTGTAGCAAATAATTCTGGTAAACAAATTATATCTGCCCCTTGTTTTCCTAAATCATCTATCATCTCTACTGCTTTTTCTATATTTTTTTTAACCTCTCCAAGTACACTGTGTTGTTGAATTATACCTATTTTCACCTTACGACCCATATAATTGCCCCCTTTATTTATCTTTGATTCTAAAAAATTTCATTAATATATAATAAATAACCATACTCACTACAATTCCATTTATTGGAGGTATTAAGAAATTTATTTTTGAACTATAATATGATGCTGCAAAACCTATTAACCAGCTTATTACTGCAATCCAATTTATTCCTTCTCTATGCTTATAAGTTCTTCCCTGTATAAAATAATACTCACACCACATAATTCCTGCTATGGCTGGAACTGCAATTCCCAAGAAAGATAAAAATGATTGAAACTTAAATATTATACCAGTAGCTGCTATTATTGTACCTATTAGACCTGCAGCTAAAGTCAAAATATTTCTTTTTACATTCGGAAAAATAGTTTTTAATGCTAATCCACCAGAATAAGCATTTGATACGTTGGTTGACCAAGATGCAAGTATTAAAATAACAAATGCTACCCATCCAAAACCTAAGTTAGCCAATACTTCTGTTATATCCCAAGTAGGTGCTCCCATAGACATTACACCAGCTGCAACTTGCTGGAATAATGAAATAATACCTAGACCTAGAAAACCAATAATCCAAATATCTTTTACTCGTCTAGTGTATCTTAACTGGTCAGGTGATATAATTGCACCAACTATAATAAGACCTACTACAATATTAAGACCTTCAACCATACTCATTGTTGTTTGAGGAGTATAGTTGTAAATAGCTTCGACTCCATAAGTAGAAAAAGCTTTAAAAACCCCCCATACCATTAATATTATAAGTGGTGGTATAACTAAGTAATTAAACTTAGCCATAGCTTTAAAGCCATACAAAGCAAAAACTACCATTAATAATCCAAGTATGACCGTAACTAGTGTTAGATTTACACTTGGGAATATCTTTTGTACTGACAATCCTGCAACTCCTGCTTGTACACCAAACCATCCAAAACTAGTTATACCAAGTAATAGAGATATAAGATACTTTCCTCCTATCTCTCCAAATGCCCCCTTAGCTAATACATATGTATTTAGTCCCTCTTTGTAACCTATATAACCTTGTATCATAATAATTGCAACTAATATTAAGTTCCCTATAATTGATGTAATAATCATATTAGAAAGAGTCATTCCTAAAATTAAAGTTCCCCCAACCATTAGTTCAGATATAGCTATGTTAGAACCAAGCATATTAAATAATGGAGCTAACCATCCAACTCTTTCCTCTTTTGGAACTGGATTTAAAACTAATTCTTCTCTCTCTTGCAATATTATCCCTCCCTTTCTTTATAAAAGAATATTTTCTACTTTTTTCTACTTTTTTTTCACTATTAGTAGAATTTTTCTTTATATAATTGTAATTCTATTCTACAAAAAAGTATAATATCTAGTTTGTTATCAATTTAATATAATTTAAGTTATAGATAGATAAATATTCTAAAATTGTTACTTTAATTTAATCTATTAACACATATATTAGATTTATTTCAAATTTGTTATATATTTTTTAATTAAAGTCGTGTACTCATTACAAAAGTATTTTCTAAAACAATTAAGTTTATGATAAAATTTTTAAATATAGTGTTTTAATTACATTGGATGAGAATACAAGGATAATTTATGAAAATATATAGAGTGAAAATATAAAAATAGTTCTAATAGAAAAAAAGTCTAAATATAAATACACTTTATATCCAGACTTTTTACATTTTAGTTTCTTACAACTACATATTATTCATTATCTTTTATATCAACTTTTATACTTAATTCTTCTAATTGCTCATCTTCTGCTAATGTAGGAGCATTTGTCATAGGACAAACAGCATTTTGATTTTTAGGGAATGCAATGACTTCTCTTATATTATCAGCTCCTGCAAGTAACATAACAAGTCTATCAAGTCCAAAAGCTAGACCAGCATGAGGAGGAGTCCCATATTTAAATGCCTCTAATAAGTAACCAAATTTTTCATTAGCTCTTTCCTCTGTAAAACCAAGTGCTTTAAACATCTTTGACTGGACATCAGAATTTGATATTCTAACACTTCCCCCTCCTATTTCATAACCATTCAATACAATATCATAAGCTTTAGCTCTTAAAGATGCCTTGTCACCTTCTTCTAACTTATCCAAATCTTCATCCATAGGTGATGTAAATGGATGGTGCATTGCTGAGAACTTACCTGTTTCTTCATCTTTCTCAAAAACTGGGAATTCAGTTACCCATAATAGATTATAGACATTTTTATCTAACAGATTAAGTCTGTTTGCCACTTCAAGTCTAACTTGTCCTAAAGCATCAAATACTATTGAATTTTTATCAGCTACAAATAAAAGTAAATCACCTACTTCAGCATTCATTCTTGTAAGTATAGCATTCATTTCCTCTTCATTAAAGAATTTTGCTATTGGAGAAGTTACTCCTTCTTGTCCTACTTTCATCCAAGCAAGACCTTTTGCTCTATATGTCTTAGCATGTTCTTCTAGTGATGATATTTGTTTTCTAGTAAAGTCGTCAGCTTTGCCTTTTACGTTTATACCTCTAACACTTTTTCCTGGTTGTGTAGCATCAGCAAACACTTTAAACCCACAATTACAAACAACATCAGATATGTCTGTTAATTCATATCCAAATCTAGTATCTGGCTTATCTGAACCATATCTAGCCATA
Source organism: Clostridioides sp. ZZV14-6345 (assembly GCF_020657775.1). Classification (NCBI taxonomy): domain Bacteria; kingdom Bacillati; phylum Bacillota; class Clostridia; order Peptostreptococcales; family Peptostreptococcaceae; genus Clostridioides; species Clostridioides sp. ZZV14-6345. The sequence goes on from NZ_JAGWCX010000039.1 coordinate 23,917, forward strand.
GCTTCTGCATAAGTCATCTTAGGAAGTGGAAGTGTCAATTCTACATCTAAAACTTCTTTAAATATCACTTCAAGCAAACCTTCAATCATACTCATAACATCTTCTTGCTCAACAAAAGACATTTCACAGTCTATTTGTGTAAACTCTGGTTGTCTATCTGCTCTTAAGTCTTCATCTCTAAAACATTTAACTATTTGGAAATATCTATCCATACCACTCACCATTAACAACTGTTTATATAATTGTGGTGATTGTGGTAATGCATAAAATTTTCCTGGATTAACTCTACTTGGTACAAGATAATCTCTTGCTCCTTCTGGTGTTGGAGCTATTAAAAATGGCGTTTCTATTTCGCAAAATCTATTATTTGATAAGTAATTTCTTGTAATATTCATTACTTTATGTCTTAATTTTAAATTTCTCTGCATAGATGGTTTTCTTAAATCTAAGTATCTATATTTTAATCTTAGTGCTTCAGAAACATCATCATCATCTTTTATATAAATAGGTGGAGTTTCTGACTTGTTTAAAAGTCTAAGTTCAGTTGCAAATATTTCTATATCTCCAGTTGGCATATTAGGGTTTTTAGATTGTCTTTCGCATACTTTTCCTTTTACAGCTATTACAAATTCAGCCCCTAATTTTTCAGCTTTTTCAAAAGCTTCTTTATCTACATCTGTATCAAAAACTATTTGACATAATCCACTTGTATCTCTTAAGTCAACAAATACAAGACCACCTAAATTTCTTTTTTTCTGTACCCATCCCATAAGTACAACTTCTTCATTTATGTTTTTTTCTCTCAACTCTCCACAGTAGTGAGTTCTCTTTAAACCATTTAAAGTTTCCAAGATACTACCTCCATTTTATTTAATTTTAATGCTATATATTTATCTAATACACAAAACATCATACTTTCCTATTTTACAGCTTTTGCTTTAATTCTTCAACTAATGTACTTAATTTTACAATAGTTTGCTCTGATGTTTTCATGTTTTTTAATGTTGCAGTGTCGTTTTTAAGTTCATCATCGCCAATTACTATTGTAAATTTTGAATTTATTTTATCTGAATATTTAAATTGTGCTTTGACACTTCTCTCTATATGGTCTTTATCTGCACTTATATGATTTTTTCTCAGTTCTTTTAATAGTTTAAAGCTTTTTGTATTTGCTTCTTCACCTATTGTTACTATAAATATATCTGTAGACTGTGGATTTTCTATTTCAATTCCACTGCTTTCAAGCGTAAGTAAAAGTCTTTCGACACCTAATGCAAATCCAATTCCGCTTATCCCTTTTGGACCTCCTAGTTGCTCAACAAGACCATCATATCTGCCACCACCACATACAGTACTTTGTGCACCTATATCATTAGATATAATTTCAAAAGCAGTTTTTCTATAGTAATCCAAACCTCTAACTATTGTTTTATCAATTACAAAATTTATATCCATTTCCTTTAAGTATTCTTGAAGTTTATCAAAGTGAACTTTACAATCATCACACAAATGGTCTGCAATAAATGGTATATCTTTGATATTTTCTTTACATGTAGGGTTTTTACAGTCTATAACCCTCATTGGATTTTTTTCTCTTCTCTCATTACAAGTCTCACACAATATATCTGCTTTTGAGTCAAGATATTCTTTTAATAAAGCATTGTACTCTTTTCTACAAACTGGACAACCAACTGAATTTATACTTACTACCAAATCATTTAATCCAACTTCATTAAAAAATTGAACAGCCAGTGCAATTATTTCAGCATCCATTGAAGGCGTATCACTTCCAAGTGACTCTATACCAAATTGATGAAATTGTCTTTGTCTACCAGCTTGTGGTCTCTCATATCTAAAACAAGGTGTAACATAAAATAGTTTAGTTGGTTGAGTATCTGCGTATAGTTTATTCTCAATAAATGCTCTAACTGCACCAGCTGTACCTTCTGGCTTTAGAGTAATTTCTCTATCACCTTTATCTTTAAAAGAATACATCTCTTTTTGAACTATGTCTGTGGTATCTCCAACACTTCTCTTAAAAAGTTCAGTATGTTCAAATATAGGTGTTACCATTTCTTCATATCCATATAAAGCACATATTTCTCTAAATTTATTTTCTACATAACGCCATTTATAAGCCTCTTTTGGAGTTATGTCTTTAGTTCCTCTAGGAGCTTTAGTCAACATTTTTATATACCTCTTCTTTCTTCCTTTTTATCATTTCATCTACTCTTTCAATGTATTGTTCAACATTTTTTACATTTTCTACTCTTTCAATTCTATCTTCATCTACATAAACAAATTTTGATATAGCACCTGCACCCAAAGCATAGTTACTTTGTTTTTCCTCCATAATTTGTATATTGTAAATACACTCATATCCTTCTTTAGCATAACCTATATTTTCTAAGTTACCTAGCATATGTTTTTGTCTGTACATATAATATGGATTAAGTCCCATATCCTTAGCATATTTCATTGATAAATCTATCATTTTTATCATTTCTTCATACTGAGTTAAATGTTCTTTGTACTTATCCATATTTATATTTAGGTTAGAAGCTCTTTTTATAGCTAATGTATGAACTGTAAGACTTTCAGGAGAAAGCTTTTTTATTTCCTCTAATGTATTTCTTACCATGTCTAAGTCTTCATCTATAAGTCCTAAAATTATATCCATATTTATATTGTCAAATCCCATATTTCGAGCCATAATAAAACAATCTACTAAATCAGAAACTTTATGTTCTCTTCCAATTTTAACTAAAGTCTCATCATTCATAGTTTGAGGATTTATACTAATTCTACTTACATTGTGTTTTTTTAATACACTTAATTTTTCTTTGGTAATAGTATCTGGTCTACCTGCTTCTACTGTAAACTCTTTAATTTTGCTTAAATCCAATTCTCTAAATAGAGCATTTATAAGTAAATCCAATTCTTCCTCATCAAGTGTAGTAGGAGTTCCTCCACCGATATATAGAGTTTCAATTTCTTTATTAGTCTCCTTAATAATCTTGGCAAACCCCTTAATTTCTTCAATCAATTTATAAACATACTCTCTTTTCAAATGCCCAAATTGCTTTAAGGAATTTGAAGGAAATGAACAATATACACATCTAGTTGGACAAAATGGAATACTTACATAAAGAGAAATTTTATTTTTATCTATAGGATACATAAACACTCGCTCTCTTTTAGCTATTTCAAGAGCTAAATCTATTTTCTCATCTATTATAAAATAATTATTTTTTAGAATGGCTCTTATACTATTATCATCTAGCTTTTTATCCATTAGATTGTGGACAATTTTGACTGGTCTAATACCAGTCAAAATTCCCCATGGTACATAAGAATTAAATATTTGTTTAAGCACTATAAATATGCTTTTTTTGATACTTTCTTTACACAGCTTTTTAAAATTTCTCTTACTTTCTTTATCTAACCTATTCAGAAATTCTTCAATAGTTTTACTATCATCAAATTCATCTAAAAATTCAAGGTTCATATTTTCTATATTTTGTATTGATTCATACTTTAAGTTTCCATTTTCATAATACTCCGTACTTGAATACAATATCTCATTATCATAAATCAATCTATTTATTAAATGCTTTGACTCCACATAATTACTACTATCATTAAAATCATTAAACTTAAATTCACTAGTAAACAATTTTATAAGCTCTGCTACTTCATACTTATAATCATGTCCTTTTAAAAAAACATACAACATCAACTTAACTCCTTCTATTTAACAGTAGAAGAACTCCATTACTAATGTAGTTATTAAATATCTTATATTTTTTTAATACTAATATAAAATTACATGTAAGGATTTGTCTTCTTTTCAACTCCTAGAGTACTAGTTGGTCCATGTCCAGGATATACTCTAACAGCATCTTCATATTTACATAATTTCTTAAGTGATTTTTCCATTTGATGAAAGTCTCCACTATACAAATCAGTTCTACCAATACTTCCAGCAAACAAAGTATCTCCTGTGAACATTTCATCTTCAACTCTTATACACATACATCCTTGTGTATGTCCTGGAGTATGCAAGAAAGTCATTTTTAATTCACCAATCTCAAGCTTGTCTTTATCATTCACATAGATATCTGCATCAAACTCTTGTGCTCCACATCTCATTGTATAGCTTAGATTTTTATTTTTGTCATTTAATAATTCTTTTTCATCAATATGTGCAACTACTTTAGCACCAGTTTTTTCTTTAATATCTTTAACATATCCTATATGGTCTCCATGTCCATGAGTAAGGATTATATATTCGATATTTAATTCATTTTCTTTTACAAAACTTAATATATCTACTAAACTTCCACCTGGGTCTATAACTGCACATTTTTTAGTATTTTCATCACCTAATACATAAGTATTTACTCCAAAATAACTATCTACAAATTTTTTTATAACCATTAAAGTTTTCCCCCTTAAAAAGATTTACTTGAGTCTAATAGTATTGTTACTGGACCATCATTAGTTAATTCTACCATCATATGAGCTGCAAATTGACCTGTCCCAACTGTTATACCTTTATCTTTTGCCTTTTTTACAAACTCTTCATAAAGATTATTTGCAAGTTCTGGTCTAGCTGCATTACTAAATCCAGGTCTTCTTCCTTTTCTACAATCTCCATATAAAGTAAATTGAGATACTACTAAAAGCTCTCCACCTATATCCATTAGAGATAAATTCATCTTGTCATTTTCATCTTCAAAAATTCTTAAATTCAATATTTTGTCAATCATATAATCTACATCACTTGATTTATCATCATGAGTCACTCCTAACAATACTAGTAACCCCTTATTTATTTGACCTATAGTGTTTTCATCTACTGTAACCTTAGATGAAGATACTCTCTGTACTACTGCTCTCATAGCTTCCTCCCTATTATTTTAACTCTAATTTGTCATTCTATAAATACTTTCTACACCAGGAATTGCTTTTAATTTTTTCATTAGAATTTTTAATTCCTCTGTGTCATTAACTTCTACAAGTAAATTTATACTTACAATACTATCCTTACCTTTTCTTGCATTTATTCCATTTAAACTAAGTTTATCCATCGCAACAATATGGGTTATTTCATTAACAATTCCTCTTCTATCAACAGCTTTTATTTGAATCTCTGCTTCAAATTTACCTTTTCCTGCTGAACTCCATGAAACTTCCACCAATCTATTTTGAAAGAAATCTCCATTATTGTTTGCATTTGGGCAATCCGCTCTGTGTATAGCTACTCCCCTACCCTTAGTAATATATCCTACAATTTCATCTCCTGGAAGAGGATTACAACACTTAGCAAATCTTACTAAAATATTGTCAAGTCCTTTTACTATAATCCCTTGTGAGGCATTTTTCTTTCTCTTTTTACTGTATTCTGTTTCACTTATATTGTGTTTATTCAAATCTTCTTCTTGTATCTGCTGTTCTTTTTTAGCTTTTTTAACTTCTCTTAAGTATAGGTCTTTTACTTTAGATACAACTTGAGATGACATTATACCACCATAACCTACAGTAGCAACTAAATCCTCAACACTTGGCTGATTAAATTTCTTTGCAACTAATGCCATATATTTTTCAATAAGAGGGTCTTTTTGTGGTATATCATGCTTCTTAAATTCTCTTTCTAATATTGTATTTCCACGGTCAACATTTTCTTCTCTTCTTTCTTTTTTAAAAAATTGTCTAATTCTACTCTTTGCGTTTGGTGTCTTCACTATATTAAGCCAATCTCTACTTGGTCCATTAGAATTAGATGATGTAAGCACTTCAACAATATTACCATTTTGAAGCTTATAATCAATAGGAACTATTCTTCCATCAATTTTAGCTCCTACGCATTTATTCCCTACATTTGTATGAACTCTATATGCAAAATCTATAGGTGTTGATTCTGCTGGTAATTCAATTACGTCTCCTTTTGGAGTAAATACGTAAACCTGACTATTAAATACATCTTCTTTAAGTGCATCCATAAATTCTTGTGGGTCTTTTAAATCTTTTTCCCACTCCATCATCTGTCTCAACCACTGAAGTTTTTCTTCAACCTTTGATTCTTTACTAGAGATACCTTCTTTATATTTCCAATGGGCTGCGATACCATTTTCAGCTATATTATGCATCTCATGAGTCCTTATCTGTATCTCTAAAGGTTCTCCATCAGGCCCTACAACGGTAGTGTGCAATGATTGGTACATATTTGGTTTTGGCATTGCTATATAATCTTTAAATCTGCCTGGAATAGGCCTCCATAATGTATGAACTATACCAAGTACTGCATAACAATCCTTTACATTATCTACTAATATCCTTACTGCTGTTAAATCAAAAATCTCTTCAAAAGTCTTGTGTTTTTTTTGCATCTTTCTATAAATGCTGTAAAAATGCTTTGGTCTACCATATACATCACATGGTATACTTAAATCTTTAAACTTATCTTTAAGAAGTTCAACAATGCCTTGTATATAATCCTCTCTTTGACTTCTCTTCATTGAAACTTTATTAACTAAATCATAATACCCTTCTGGATCCATAAACCTTAATGCTCTATCTTCTAATTCCCACTTTATCTTAGAAATCCCTAATCTATGGGCTATACCTCCATAAATTTCAAGTGTCTCTTTTGCTTTATATTTTGCTTTTTCTGGAGGCATGTATTTTAATGTTCTCATATTGTGCAATCTATCAGCAAGTTTTATAAGTATAACCCTTATATCTTTTGCCATTGCCAAAAACATTTTTCTTAAGTTTTCAGATTGAGTTTCTTCTTTTGAACGATATTTTATTTGACCAAGCTTTGTTACTCCATCAACTAAATCCGCTACTTCTTTGCCAAATTCTTTTTTTATGTCTTCATAGGTATATTCCGTATCTTCTACAACATCATGTAATAAACCTGCTGTTATAGTTTCAATATCTAATTCCATCTCTATTAAAATATTTGCAACTGCTAATGGATGAATAAAGTATGGTTCCCCAGATTTTCTATATTGTCCCTCATGCGCTTTTTTTGCAAGATTATAGGCTTTTTCAACCATTTCAAAATTTGCATTAGGTGCATAAACTTTTATTTTTTCAATTATTTCTTGTAATTCTTTATCATGCATATAACCACCTATTTTATATAAAATTTTAATATATATGAAAATAGTTGGTGCTATACCAACTATTGTAAAAGTACTAGTATTTTATAAGAGAATTAACATCATAGTTAGATAACTTTTTTCTCCCATTTAAGAATTCTAGTTCAATCAAAAATTGCATAGAAACTACTTCTCCACCTAGTTTTTCCACAAGCTTAGCAGCAGCTTCCATAGTTCCACCAGTAGCCAATAAATCGTCTACTATTGCCACTTTTTGACCTTTTTTAATTGCATCTTTATGTATTTCTAAAGTATCCGTACCATACTCTAATCCATACTCATAACTCTCAACTTCACCTGGTAATTTTCCAGGTTTTCTAATTGGAACAAATCCTACTCCTAGAGCATATGCTACAGGTGTACCCATCAAAAACCCTCTCGCTTCTGGCCCTATTACTAAATCTACACCTTTATTTTTTAATTCTTCAACTATAGAATCTACTGCATATTTAAATGCCTCTCCATCTTTAAATAGAGTTGTAACATCTTTAAAATCTATACCTGGCTTTGGGAAATCATCAATGTTCCTTATAAAGTTTTTTAAATCCATGGGAAACGCCTCCTAATAACTGCTATTGTATTGTTTTTCTAAATTTTTTAGATTATTGAGTATTAAACTCTCATTTAAGTCTAATTTTTTCTGTGGTTTTGGCAATATTCTTATGAGTACAGAATTTTTTTCATAATTTAAGTTAAAGTCAAGTAAATTTAATTCTCTAAACACATTTAATATCGTAAAAAACTTTAATGGAATTACATTAAAAGTTCCCTTTATATTTACCATATCCAAATCAATTTCTTTTTTTATGAGTGCTTGTTTATAAATTGTTATAAATTCATCTCTTGATGGAACTATATTACTAACTACATTCTTTAAATATAATAGGTCTGTTTTATTATAATATTTTATAATTTCACTTTCTTCTCTTTTATTCTCATATATATACGAATATTCGCCTTTATTGTATAAATAATCATAAAGAATAATATTATTATATCTTTTTAAATCTATTTTATCAATATTAGGAGAAAATATAAGCTCTAATTTATCAGTATTTTTGCTAACATCTTCAATAATATTGTAATTTATGTTAAAATCCAAATCTATAAGTGATATATCTGATATTGCTCTATAAAATCCATTTATAGAATTAGATATTATCAACGTATCTCTTTCAAAATAATCAAATATATTTATATTTGTATTTCCATCAAATAATTCAAAATCAGATACAGATATATTATACAAGCTTTGTGTATCTTTTGGTATTATTTTTGACATTAATTTCAATGAAAGTTTGTCATTACTTGCATTTTTAGGTCGAGCTAATCGGATATCTTTAAGTAAGAATTGTACTTTCCTATTTCCCATATAGTTATTTTCATCTAATTGGAACAATACATCTACTTTATCTCCTACTCTATACAGTGATTTTAAATGACTCATATTAAATCCTATACATTCATAGCTTTTTTCTTTTTCTATACTTAATTTTAGATGTTGTTGATTTTTACCTATAATTTTTAAGTCTTTTAAAGTATAATTTCTAACTATAAACCTAGGATTTGGATTATTTAATCCAAAAGGTTCTAACTTATGTAATTCTTCTACAAGATTTAAATTTATTACATTTTCTTGTAATTCAAATTCAACATTTACATTTTCTATCATATCATCTTCAGTTAAATTATAATCTGCAAACTTATTTATTTCATCAGCTAAAACTTCAACCTTATCTGAACTTAAGGATAATCCTGCAGCTTGTTCATGACCACCAAACTTGTTCATTAAATCTTTACACTTTACAAGAGCTTCAAATACATTAAATCCTTTTATCGACCTTGCTGAACCAGTAGCTTCTCCATGTTCTATACCTAAAAGAATTGTTGGTTTGTAGTATTTTTCAGTTAACTTTGATGCTACAATTCCAATTATTCCATGTTGCCAACCTTCTTTAGCTAAAACCAACACTTTATCATCATTATATCTGCTATTAGACTTTAACATTTCCTCAGCTTCATGGTACATCTTAGCTTCTATCATCTGTCTTTCATTATTTTTTTCTTCTAATATATTAGCTATTTCTACAGCCTCTTCTTGCGATTGAGTAGTAAACAGTTCTACTCCTAAGTAAGAATATCCCAATCGGCCTGAAGCATTTATCCTAGGACCTATTGCAAAACCTATATGAGAAGAACCTATTTTATCGCTTTCTACACCACAAACTTTTATAAGTTCTCTTAATCCAATATTTTTGCCTTCTTTCATTGATTTTAAACCATTTTTTACAATTATTCTGTTTTCATCTATAAGTGGAACAATATCACAAATAGTTGCCAAGGTTACTATTTCTAAATAATCATACATGCTAGTTTTAAATTCTTCTTTTGGAGTCAAGGCTTGAATCATTTTAAATGCTACACCACATCCACATAACGAATCAAATGGATAATTACAATCTTCTTGTTTTGGATTTATAACTGCAAAAGCCGATGGAATTTCATTTTGACATTCATGATGGTCTGTAATTATAATATCTATACCCAAATTATTCGCTATATTGACCTCAGATACTGAAGTAATTCCACAGTCAACACTTATAATCAAGTCACATCCCCTAGAGCTTATAAGCTTAATAGCATCTTCATTTATACCATACCCTTCTTCTAATCTATTAGGAATATAGTAATCAACATGATAACCTATACTCTTAAAATATAAACATAAGATAGAAGTAGATGACACACCATCAACATCATAATCTCCATAAATCCAAATTTTTTCGTTCTTCTCAATAGCTGACTTTATTCTATCAACAGCTTTTTGCATATCTTTCATCAAGAAAGGGTCTCTTAAGTAATCTAAAGATGGATTCATAAATATTTCTGAATCTTTTTCAGTACATATCCCTCTATTTTTTAAAATTTGGCAGATTTCCGGGGAAATATTAAGTTTTTTACTAAATTCACTTTCTTCTATCTTCCCTTTATATTTTAATATCCATTTTTTCAAATTTAATTCCCCCTAATCTTTTTTGTATTTTGACCTAATACTTCTTATAACTAAGCAAAGACCTATTATAAAAGAGATAAAGAAACCTGCTATTGCAGTAAACTTTATCCATATATTATTTTCTATATTTGGAGATGCAATTATAAGAGAAGAACCTACTATAATCGATGCCAACACCAAACTCAGAGATATTTGAGACGTTAACTCTAGTATACAATTTTCTAATCTTGTCATTTTAACATCTTCAATTTGCATTTTTATGTTATTTCTTTCTATATTTTTTAAAATTGCTTTTAATTGCTTTGGAATAGTTTTTACATCTAGTAATATTTCTTCTACATTTTGTCTTGAATTTAAAATAACATTTTTAGGGTTAAACTTATTCTTATAATGATGTTTCATAAACTCTTTTCCCATAGAGCCAAAAGAAAAATCTGTATTTAAAGTTCTGCTTGTTCCTTCTAATGTTATGACAGTCTTGGCAAGAGTTACAAATTGTGCAGGCATGACTATTTTGTACTGTCTAAAAAATCTAAATAGTTCATTTAATATATCTGTTACATTTATTTTTTCTATAGAAATATCATAGTAGTAATGTATTAGATAAAGTAAATCTTGTCGAAGCCCTTTAATATATGCCTCTCCATTTAATGCATCCATTTCTATCAATAAATATATTATCTTGTCAACATTCTTTTCTACACCTGCTAGTGCAATCTCATTTAATTGGTTTAAAGTTTTATTATCAATAATTCCAATCATTCCGAAATCTATATATGCTATCTTGTTTTTAGCAACTACGAATATATTACCTGGATGTGGGTCTGCATGAAAAAAACCATGAGATAATACCTGTGTAAAAAAAGACCTAACTCCTATTTCAACAATAGTTTTTGTATTATAACCTAGCCTCTTTATTTTTTCTACATCACTTAACTTTGTGCCATTAACTTTCTCCATTACTAAAATTTTCTTAGTATTATATTCTGGGTATATTTTAGGTATATATACTTCATCACTATTTTTAAATATCCTAGAGAATTTAGTTGCATTTATGGCTTCAAAAGTGTAATCAAGTTCCCTCATTAATTGAGTTTGAAACTCTTCAATCATTTGTACTAAATCTAAGTTAAAGTCTTTTTTTAAATCTTTTAAAGTATTTGCAATCGTTCTAAGAATCTCTAAATCAGATTTTATTATTTTCTCTATATTGGGCTTTTGAATTTTTACAATTACTTCTTCCCCAGTTCTAAGTACACCCTCATAAACTTGACCAATTGAAGCAGCTGCTATTGGTTCTTCTTTAAACTCTAAGAATACTTCTTCTATACTTAACCCCACTTCTTCTTTAAATATCTCAATAGCTATATTTGAGTCAAATTTCTCTACATCATCTCTAAGTTTTGATATTTCATCAATTATATCTTGGTCTAGTAAGTCTTTTCTTGTACTTAATATCTGTCCTATTTTTATATATGTAGGCCCTAATTCTTCTAAAACTCTTTTTATTCTCTCACCAGTTGTCATGTTTTTTATTTCTTCTGGTGGGTCAAACAGAGGTATTTTATAGGCAATTCCTTCTATATTTAATCTTTCTACAATAAAACTAAAACCATACTTTATTAAAACATATCCGATTTCTCTATATCGCTTTAAATTTCTATAACTTATTCTCAAATTTTTTCACTCCTAAAATAGGTATACTCAAAAACTTACACCTTAATTTATCGTATATGACATTATTTTACCAATTGATATTCTAATATCTTATATCCTCTTTAATATTTAATTTTATCACACATACTAGCAATTTTATTAAAATTATTTAGCATAGTTAATTTTTATTTTTGACATTCTATACTTATTTTAATCAGACACTTTTTGAAAACTAAAATATCGACCAAATTTAATAAAATAAATTAGTGGTTGCCTCAAAACAGATTTAAATATGTTTTGAAACAACCACTCTCTAATTTAATATTTTTGATTTTGTGCTGCTTCTAGATACCATTTGTAGGATTCATCAATATATCTTTTATCTTCTTCTGTAAGTTCTCTAACAACTTTTCCAGGAGAACCCATTATTAAAACACCTGGTGGAAACTTCTTATTAGATGTAATTAATGTACCTGCTCCTATCAAAGTATATTCTCCTATTTCAGCATTATCCAATATTATTGAACCCATGCCAATTAACACATTATCGCTAATTTTGCAACCATGGACTATTGACCTATGTCCAACTGTCACATTGTTACCAATTATAGTTTCCGTATCTCCATGCACTATAGAACAATCTTGTATATTAGTATTTTCTCCAATAGTTATTGGTCCTTCATCTCCTCTAACTACTGCATTATACCATACACTTGAATCTTTACCTATTTTAACATTTCCAATTACATCTGCTGACTTTGCCACAAATACACTTTCATCAATTAAAGGCTTATCTTCTAAATAATCTCTAATCATATATAAACAACTCCTTTAAAGTATAAATTTAGTTAGTTGCTCCTTCTAACATCAACTTAGCTTGTATCATTATAGAACACTCTGTACGTTTTCTTTGCATTTCACAGCCTAATTCATATGGTTTTGATATGTCATTATTAAAGTTTATCGCATTTGCATGACATCCACCTGAACAGTAAAACTTATTCCAACATTGTTTACACTCTTCTTTAGTGTATACATGAGCTTCTCTAAACATATTTTTTAAGTTTTCTGGAAGTACGATTTCTTCATCAAATATATTTGCCATTTTAAATTCTTCATTTCCAACAAATTGATGGCATGGATAAATATCTCCACTTGGTGTTACAGAAAGATACTCATTTCCAGCCCCACATCCAATTATTCTCTTTATTACACATGGTCCTTGATTTAAATCTACCATAAAATGGAAAAATTTAAATCCATCTCCTTGTAATTGTCTATCTGCATACTCTACAGCAAACCTTTCGTACTCTTCAAATATTTTAGGTAAATCTTCTTCTCTAAGTGCATATGGATTACTCTCATCTCCAACGACTGGCTCTATAGATGTTAATTTAAATCCTAAATCTGCAAAATGCATAACATCTTTAGAAAAATCTAAATTATCTCTCGTAAAAGTTCCTCTTATATAGTAATATTTATCTTTTGCTCTTTTTTCCACAAGTTTCTTAAATCGTGGTAATGTAATATCATAACTTCCTTTATCATTTAAAGTTGGTCTCATATTATCATTAATTTCTTTTCTTCCATCTAAACTTAAAACTACATTATGCATATTTTCATTTATATAATCTATAATTTCATCATTTAACAGTACACCATTCGTAGTTATTGTAAATCTTATATTTTTATTATAATCTTTTTCAATACTTCTTCCATAATCAACCAATTGTTTTACAACTTCAAAATTCATCAAAGGCTCTCCACCAAAGAAATCTATCTCTAAATTCTTTCTACTGCCTGAATTAGCAATCAAATAGTCAATTGCTGCCTTACCTACCTCAAAACTCATAAGTTCTTTTTCTCCTCCAAAATCACCTTGAGCTGCAAAACAATACTTACATTTTAAATTACAATCATGGGCTACATTTAAACATAAAGCTTTTACCACAGGCTCTCTATTTACAAAACTTGGATGATATTGATATGTATCTTCTGTATATAAAAGACCTTCTTTTTCTAAATTTGATATTTCTTTATATGCTTCATTTATTTGTTCTTCTTGATATTTTGATTTTAATACCTCTAATATTTCTTCTTTACTTTTTTCTTTATAAAAATCTAATAAGTCGTATGCAACATCATCTAGCACATGAACAGCTCCACCATTCACATCTAAAACGATATTATATCCATTCATAGAAAATTTATGTATCATACTCATAACCTACCTCCTAAATTACTATCTATACTAAAGTTTTTTATTATTTTAATTAAACTTTACCCTTCATTATATCATAAGTTTACCTAAAATACATACAATACAAAAATGACTTACTGCTCGTAAGTCATTTCATTGAATACACTATATCCCCCTAAATTAGCGCACTAATATATTATCAAATAAGTATTAGGCTCCTATAAAATAAATTTTGTACCTGATTTTATATGATTTTTATTTTATTAAAATATAATAATTTCTTTTTTATAATAATTTTGTATAAATAATTGCTTGTATTTAATTTATCTTTTTTAAATTACTAATTGCTTCAGGTACCTTAGGCTGATGTATAATCCATGGACAAGTACTATTAGCTGACAAGACAGCAGTACTAAGTGCTAATGAACTAGCAAACTGCATAAATTTTACAATACACTTCTTCATAACTTAATTCTCCCTCATACATATTTTACTTATATTTTTAGCTTTTAATTTACCTAATACTAACATTATAAAAATCCAAAACATAGCAAATGCACTATATGTGAAATAATCTACAAAGATATTCAAAGAAAAGCTTAAAACTGTCATTAATAACACTACTGTAGATATAAACATAGCAATTTTTTTGTAAACTGATTTTTCTCTATCATTTATAGGATTACTTCTATGTTCTATTGGACATAGAATACAAATTCCAACCCAACTGATACTAGCAATAATCGCAATGATATTTTTAAATAAGTCTATATTTAGATTTTCTATAATTAATATTGTAGATAAAATTATGAAAACAAAGGTTAATAGACATCTAAAATAGTTGTCTGCATGATACCCTCCTGAAAATTGTCTTATTGGACAGTAACACATTAAAAAAAATAATATATATGTAAATTTACCAAATAAAAAACCTATAAACATCATGGTGGTTATATTAATTATAAAAGCTATTAATATTTCAAATCCATAAGAATAGACTTTAGATTCATTATTATCTATCACATTATTACAAATTAGAACAGATGTCATTTTATCAGCATATCTCTTAAACATTT
Source organism: Clostridioides sp. ZZV14-6345 (assembly GCF_020657775.1). Classification (NCBI taxonomy): domain Bacteria; kingdom Bacillati; phylum Bacillota; class Clostridia; order Peptostreptococcales; family Peptostreptococcaceae; genus Clostridioides; species Clostridioides sp. ZZV14-6345. The sequence continues at coordinate 39,034 of NZ_JAGWCX010000039.1, forward strand.
TTACCTCCAAAAAAATTTTACGTATATAGAATACATTCTTTTTTGAGAAAATTCAATATATTTTACAAAACTAGTTATTAAAATTGTAAAACTGGTAAAAAAAAGACCTATATAAATTTCTGAGTATTACTTATATAATAAAAAAATTATAATAAAGCAGTTTTCCCAAGCTTTATACGAATGAGGGTGTCTCAAAATGGAATTTTTGGTTCATGATGCTCTCTGTTTTGTATGAAATCAAATATATTTTCATCATTT
>NZ_JAGWCX010000040.1:0-38960 GCF_020657775.1 Clostridioides sp. ZZV14-6345
CTCTACATATAAGTTTCCCTATATGCTGACTAATTTAGCTACTAACTCATGACTAAAGTCACAAGTGTGCATAGCTATTTTTTAATCAAAATCAAATTCTCCACTTTTTATTTTTTCTCTTAGATTTTCTATTTCACTTTGAACATAGTTTAAGGAACTTATATCTGTTTCATTTTTAGTATTGACTTTATTATTAGTATTGATAATATAAAAAAATGCAAATAGTATAATTCCCATAATAGCCATAGCTACTAATACTTCAATTAAGGAAAACCCTTTTTCACTACTTTTTTTACCCATATTTTATCAACCTACTTATTTTTAAATAAATTCTCGTTACCCAATTCTCGACATAACATCAAATGTATAAGTCTTGTTATTTAAATCACTATTTTTCTGACTTTCTTGCACTGATTCATTATAATATATACTTATAGTATAAATAGATTTACCAGCTTGTTTTTCTATTTTAAATGGTGTTTTCTTCATTTCTTTATTGTTTTGAACTAGTGGTTGATTAGAGATTATTTCTTCCCTAAGTGCATTTTCAGCATCATTTGTATTTTCTTGAATTCTTGTTACAGAGTATACACCTGTATTATTTTTAGTTTCTATAGAAACTTCATATTTTATAGTTTTATCTGGAGTCTCTACACTATATTCATAATTACTTCCCAAACTAGTTTTAGTTATCTCCTTGCAGTTCTCCAAATCTCTATTTAGATACTTATTAATTAGATTAACATTCACTTGAGCATCTGTAATGATTTGTTGCTTTTTTACTGCTGATGTTATACCATTGAACACTTTATAAGAAATGCTTAAAACTATTGTCAGTATAAACACAGCTACTATTATTTCTAATAAGGTAAGACCCTTTTCATTATTTTTGTACAAACTCATCACCTATCTTTAAAGCCCATTTAACTTTATTTCACACTAGACTTAAATGGATTATATTTTCCTGGTTTCCATAAAGATGGATTATCTGTATCAAGTATCATTGTAGTATTATCTTTAGTGTACATTATAAATTTAAATGTAGCATCTACTACACCTTCTGCTTTTGGAGCTACGATTTCTTTCTTTGTTTCTTTTTCTGTTGCAGCTCTAAGTACACATGTATTACATAAATAACTAGTAGACCTATCTAAAAGTTTATCATTTTTTAGAATTTCTCCCTCTTTTATCAGTGGACAGTCATTGTATAAGTGCCACTTATCTTCGCCTTCTACCCAATATATTTTTGTATCTTTATTTATGTTCACATTTTTGATTAAATCCCTATTACTTGTCGTTTCCTCTTCTTCTTTTTCTGGCTCTATATATGAAGTCATTGTATAATCTAGTATCTGAGTAACATTTTTTTGTTCTTCTAAATAAGCCATTAATTTTTTGACATTTCTATAATCACCTCTAACACTTATTGTTGTTGATATACCATAAAAATGTTCATATTCTCTAACGCTTCCAACATCATAACTAGTTAAGTCAATATTATAAGCTTTCATTTTTTTATCTAAACCTATTAAAAAAAGTCCATCTTGCATATCATACAAAAGATTTTTGCTTTTTTCTCTTAATTTACTTTCAACTTCCTTAAGTTGTTTTTCATACTTTGGCATAAGTGCTGTTTTCTCTTTATATGTATTTAATTTCTCTGTAGCTTGTTTTACAGAATTTTTTGTAGCAACGTATTTCTGATATTGAGGATAAAGTCCAAAGTATCCATATGATAAAATAGCTAATAAAATTATGACCTTTATAAGAATTCCTTTTAGACTAACTTCCATTTTAAATATATCTTTTATGTCTTTTTTAAATATATCTTTATTCATTAGTTAATACACCTTCTTTCAGGTATAATGTAATACTAAATGTATAGTTAGAATCTTCTTCATTACTTTTTATGCTATGTAATTTAATATCTTCGAAATAATACAATCCCTTTAATTTATATAAAAATTGACCTATATAAGAAGAATCTTTAGCATTTCCTTCTATATTTATAACATTTGGTATTTTATCATATAATGGAGTTTTATCATCTTTATCTGTGTCGGTATTATTAGTCTCACTATTTCCAGTTAATGCTTCTGATACATTTGTAGTCTTACTTTCATTTAAATCATTATTTGTTTTATCTCCATTACTATCACTTTTCGTATTTGATTTTGTTTCATTATTACTTGATTTATCTGTTGTAGTTTTATTGCTATTTGAGTTATCAGTTTTATTAGTAGTATCAAGATTTTGATAAGTCGTCGATAAACTTGTTAGTTCAACTTTGCTTGGAGTATTTTTATCTATATCATCCAATAAATTTTCCCATTTTACCTTTTTTCCAATTAACATATCATATACCTTTATTTCTTCGCTTTTGCTTTGTATCATTTTTTCTATATTCCCAATCTGATAATATGCAGATTCAATATTTCTTATTTCACCATTAACATTTTCAAGTTCTTTATTAACTAAGCTATTTGAGAAAATTAAACATAAATAAGGAATAGCAAGTACTAAAATAACTATTGGCGCGATTTTCAATATATTTTTCATCTGTTTAGCTTTCATCTGTTTTCTAAGTATATCTATTGGTAAAAAGTTTATATTTTCAAAATCCCTTTTACCTTTAGGCTCTATCATACTTCCTAAAAGCTCTACAATTGAATTTATATCATCTTCATCTATATCTCCAGTTATCATATCAGATATATCCATTATCTCAGTAAGACCTTGAGAAATATAATTTGAAAATGCAGAACTAAAAGCTTCATAAATTAATTTATTTGAATATCTTTTTCCTAATATTAATATAGTATCTGTAACCTTACCAAAGTTTCTTGACGAATAGTAATTCATAAGACCTTTTGATTCTTCTACTACATTTAATAATTGCATATCCATGTCTTTAGCAGTTATCTTTATAGGTATATTATCACTGATAAATAAAGTATCTTTCTTGTATATATTTATAATTGTACTATTGTCACTTATATTGGTTACCATTATATCGTTATAATCTAAATTTTTAAGAATTCTTAAATAAGCTGTTGATAATGTATCTATCCTATCTAATATCAAATCAAATTCATGCATTATCTCTACAATTGCATTTACTTCTTCCTTTTGTATAGCTCCAATAATAAGATTTAAACTTGCCTCATCACCATCTGAATTATCATATGTTTCACTAGATACTTCATATGAAAACACATATTCATCTGATTCCAAAGCCATCATCTCATCCATCTCTAGCTTCATAAATCCATCTAAATCCTTTTTCTCCATCTTAGGAAGTTTTTGGGGTTTTAGAATTACATCTCTTGTATTTAAACAAAAAACTACATGTCTTGATTTTAATTTCACATTTTCTAATGCGTACCTCAATAGAGCATACTTTTCCTTAGAAAAATCTTGCACAATATCCTCTATTGAAAACACATTAAGATTTTTTACATAAAACTTATCTTTATCATGTTTATATCTGCCCTCAACTATGGAAATAGAATCGCCATAATATGATACATAAACCTTGTTCATTTGTCCTTTCCCTCCTACATAGCATCATATATACTAAGCATTGGCATAAATATTGATACAACCAGTACCGCAACTATAATACCAACTGCAATTATTAAAACAGGCTCTATCATTGATGCCATCCTATTTAAATAAATCTCGGATTCATACTCATAGAATTCGGCTATCTGTCTACTTATATTCTCTAATTCCCCTGTCTGCTCACCTATAGCTATCATCTGTACCAATACAGAATCAAAATATGTATATCTCTGTAAATTTTCTGCTAAGCCCTCACCTCTTGTTATTCCATCTTTAGCTGATGCTAAAATCTTTTCTGCCATAGTATTATTTACACTATCTATAATGTAATCAAGTCCCTGAATTAATGGGTACCCTGTTGATACAAATAGATACAAGGCTCTTGAAAATCGTGTAGCTACCATGCAGTTTATTCCTTTTCCTAAAACAGGTATCTTATTTATGACTCTATCTTTATGTGCTCTCCCAACTGGTGTTTTTAGATACTTCTTAAATTGGTAAATAGATAGTATAATAGCTAAAAGTACTATTATCCAAAACTTTTTCATAAACATACCAAACCACATAACAATTCTCGTTATAAGTGGAAGATTTGCACCTACTGTTGTAATTGAATTAATCATCTTAGGCACCATAAACGCTGTAAATATAAAAATCATTATAAATGAAGAAATCAAAACTATTAATGGGTATGTCGCTGCATTTCTAAGCTTTTGCTTAATTCTATGTTCACTTGAATAAAATGAAGCCATACTTTTTAGTACTTCATCTAATTTACCTGTAGCCTCACCTGTAGCTACCATAGCACCAAGTAACTTTGGAAACTTTGATTTTGGTGAAAGCATTGAATCTGCAATAGTAGAACCTACCTTTATTTCTGCCACTACACGATTAATTTCTTCTCTCAATGTAACATTGGTTGACCTTCTAGCTAATGTTTCTAATCCTGAAATACTATTTATACCAGAAGATACTATAATCGCAAATTGTCTACAAAAGTGGCTTATCTGGTCAGCTCCTAAGTCCTTTTTTCTCTTTCTACTAAATACACTTATGTTTTTACTCTTACTTTCTTTAATTTCAAGAACTCTAAGATTTCTTTTTCTAAGAAGACTTCTAGCTTCGTTAAAATCATTGGCTTCAATCACATCAGTTTGCTTTTTTCCATCCTCTTTTATTACTGTATACTTAAAACTTTTCATAATATCATCCTTTAATCAGTCATCAAAATTATTCTAATCATTTCTTCTACTGTTGTCTTTCCATTTAAAACCTTTTTAACTATATCCTCTTTTAAACTAACCATACCTTGTTTTCTAGCCATCTTTAAAATTTCTCTTTGATTTGCAGATGAATCTATTAACTCTTTTATTTCTGGAGTAATTTCAAGCATTTCAAATATACCTAGACGTCCCTTATATCCAGTATTATTGCATCTTTCACAACCTTCCCCTTTATAAATAGTTACTGATTCATTTACATCAATGCCAAGAGCCTTTTTTTCTCCAGTATCTGCTTCATATGAAACCTTACAATGCTCACATATTTTTCGTGTAAGTCTTTGAGATATTACCCCTAAAACAGATGAAGTTATCAAAAAACTTTCCACATCCATATCTAAAAGACGTGAAATTGCTCCAACTGCTGTATTTGCATGCAATGTACTTAAAACTAAATGTCCTGTAAGAGAAGCTCTAATTGCTATTTCTGCTGTTTCAGTATCTCTTATCTCTCCAACCATTATTATATCTGGGTCTTGACGCATAAAAGCTCTAAGTCCACTAGCGAAGGTAAGTCCTGCCTTTTCATTTATTTGAGATTGATTTACACCAGGTAATTCATACTCTATAGGGTCTTCTATTGTTAATAGGTTTCTATTCTCTGTATTTAATTGATTTAACATTGAATACAATGTAGTGGTCTTTCCACTTCCAGTAGGGCCAACAACCAATATAAGCCCATAAGGAGTGTTTATCAATTCGTCATACATCTTAGAGCCATGTTCGTCTATTCCTAGTACTTCTTTACTAACCATAAAATTACTCTTATCAAGAACCCTCATGGCTATCTTTTCATCCCTATTGGTTGGCATTGTAGAAACCCTAAAGTCTATAGGCTTATTATCTACTTTCAAATAGATTCTACCATCTTGTGGGATTCTTTTTTCAGATATATTTATATCTGACATTATTTTGATACGGCTTATTACTGCCTTATATGGTGCTGAGTTCATCCTCATATATTCCCTTAACATCCCATCTATTCTAAATCTAACACGCATATAATTTTCGCTTTGTTCTATATGTATATCACTTGCTTCCATTCTAACAGCATTTTCTAATATGTTATTTACTAATCTTACTATTGGAGCAGCATTTACATCTTCTTCAAGTATTACAGTTTCTCTTACTCCACCAGTTCTATTTTTGTTGTACTCAGTCATTGCTTTATTTATTTCTGAATGTGCATAAGCATGAGCTATTGCTTTGTTTATATCGTCTGCATTTGATATAAATATCTCTACGTCTTTACCTGACATACGTCTTACATCTTGAACTGCTTCTCTGTCTTGTGGGTCTGACATGGCTAGACATATTTTATTTCCATCAATTTTGAATGGAAATACAGTATATCTTTTGCATATATTTTCTGGAACCATTTTAGTAGCTAAGGTGTCTATTTCTGTTCCTTCTAAAAATATACTTTCTATATCTAAAAGTTCTTTTAATACACTTATTAATAAGTTACCATCTATAAGTCCTTCTTGTACTAGAATTTCTCCTAGTCTTTTCCCGCTGTTTTTTTGTTCTGATAATGCCCATTTAAGCTGGTCTTCTGTTATGTATCCTTTTTCGACTAGTTTATCTCCTATTCTAACTTTTTTAGCCACAGATTTCACTCCTTTACTATCTCAATTATATCATCATTTATGATTGGAGATTAAAGAAAATAGTATAAAAAAACAGGAAGATTTTCTTCCTGTTTTTTTAAGATGCTTTTTATTGAATCCATAATATTTTTTATAAAAATATAGACTTAATTATTTTTTGAATCCATCACAGTATTATCTATAAGAACTATATATAGAGCTTTGTTATCTACTTTTGTAGCACTTGTTAATGGACTTCCAAGATTATCAGCTGAAATACTTGTATATATTTTTTTATCGCCTATATCACTCAATAATTTTGCTGATTGTGCTTCTGTTAATGTAACTCCATCATCATTTGTACCTATCTGTAATACTAATTTATTACTAACTTTAATCAATTCATATTTTCCACCTATATCTGCTTTATCAGGAAGAGATTCCATATAATCATTTAAGCTAGTTAAACCAGTTTTATCTCCTGTTGTAACTGGTATCTTATTAGTATCTGAATAATAAGATAATGCTGCACTCTTAACTGAGCTATAATCAGACTCAACACTTGCTACCTTAGCCTTATTTATATTACTAAATAAAGCTGGAACTGCTACTACTGCTAATATACCTATAATTGCAATTACTACCAATAATTCCACTAAAGTGAAACCTTTTTTATTCTTTCTTAACTTCATTTTTATTCCCCCTCAATTTTTAATTAATATTTATTTATAATATATCTGGTTAAAAATCTAAGTAAAATTATTTACACGTACTAACCAGATTTATTTCTAGCATATAACCCTTTTTAAACAAAAAAAACTATGAAAATAGAAGTATCTATAAATAAATACAATTTCATAGCCGGTTGCACCACTAACTCAATATGCTCCAAGGTGCCCACATCACAGAACATACATCAACGTTTCTATTTTATTAAATTCAGAATAATATATAACTCATAATAGATATACATATCCACATATATTATATAATAGTTACCACATTTTAGCAACACATGTTATATTATTTATATATACCAAAAATTTACATATTCAAACATGATTTCTAAAAATAACTATACTCCACAAAAAGAAACATCTCCCTACAATCATCATATATCGTAAGGAGATATTTATAAATTATCATTTAGTTTTATCATTGTCATTTCCATCCTTTGCTAGTATTTATTTGAAAGCTAAAAGCTATTACAATATAGTATTTTATAAAATCATCAAATACTAAAAAAGAGTTGCTTAAAAGGTTTTTATCCTTTTAAACAACTCCTATAAATCTAATAAATTAGAATAATTTGCTTACTGATTCGTTAGAGAATATCATTCTTATAGCATCACCAAATAAAGGAGCTACAGTTTTTATCTTTATCTTATCTATTCTTTTCTCTTCAGGAAGTTGTATAGTATCAAGAACTATTAACTCACTTATCTCTGAATTAGCAATTCTTTCAATAGCTGGTCCTGATAATACACCATGAGTACAACAAGCATAAACATCCTTTGCTCCAAACTCTTTTAGTGCATTTGCAGCATTAACTATTGTTCCTGCTGTGTCTATCATATCGTCTAATAGTATAACATTTTTACCTTTAACATCACCTATTAAATTCATAACTTCACATACATTAGCTTTTGGTCTTCTCTTATCTATTATAGCTATTGGAACTTCTCCATTTAAAGTATTAGCAAATTTTCTTGATCTAGTAACACTTCCTAAGTCAGGAGATACTACTACTAAATCTTCTATTTTCTTTTCATTGAAATAATTTGCTAATATTGTTCCACCTAGTAAGTGGTCTAATGGTATATCAAAGTATCCTTGTATTTGAGCTGCATGTAAATCCATTGTTAATACTCTATCTGCTCCAGCAGCAGTTATTAAATTTGCAACTAATTTAGCAGTGATTGGATCTCTTGCCTTAGCCTTTCTGTCCTGTCTTGCGTATCCATAATAAGGAATAACTGCTGTTATTCTTCCTGCTGATGCTCTCTTTAACGCATCAATTAAGATTAATAACTCCATTAAGTTATCATTCACTGGACTATTAGTAGATTGCACTACAAACACATCACAGCCTCTTACTGTTTCATTCATGTTTACACATATTTCACCATCACTAAATGTACCTACTTCACAATCTAACACTGATACACCTATATAGTCAGCTATTTTCTGTGCTAACTCTTTCGATGAATTACCTGCAATAATTTTAATCTCGCTTCCGCTAGTATTCATTTATGTAACCCTCCTGAAAATTTTAAAATACTAATGAATATAATTTATAATAATTTCGAGCTAAATTTTTTAGCCAAAATAATAAACTATATAACTACTTACTTTGGTCATCTTTTTGATTCTTCTTTTCTACCCAGCCCTCTTTAATAACTTGTCTTTCTCTAGCTATTGCCAAAGCTCCATCTGGAACATCATGTGTTATTGTTGAACCTGTTGCTATATATCCTTTTTCTTCCACAACTACTGGAGCAACTAAATTAGAATTTGAACCTATAAATGCATTATCTTTTACTATTGATTTAAATTTATTTTTACCATCATAGTTTACAAAGACTACTCCACATCCAATATTTACATTTTTACCAACATGTGCATCCCCTATATAAGAAAGGTGAGATGCTTTTGAACCATCTTCTATAATAGCATTTTTTACTTCTACAAAATCACCTATTTTCACATTGTTTCCTAAGTTACTCTTTGGTCTTAGATATGCATATGGACCAACAGTAGTATTTTCTCCAACTTTACTATCAATTACAGTTGAATTTTTTACTTCTGTACCATCACCTATTTCTGAATTTGTTATAAATGAATTCATTCCAATTATACAGTCTGAACCTATCTTTGTTTTTCCTTGTAACATAACACCTGGATATATTATAGTATCATTACCTATCACAACGTCAGATTCTATATAGGTAGAGTTAGTGTCTATTATAGTCACTCCATTTACCATGTGAGATTCATTTATTCTTCTTCTCATAATCTCTTCAGCCTTTGATAATTCTACTCTTGAGTTAACACCCATAAGTTCTTCAATAGTTGAACCTGCAAATGCACCCACTTTTAATCCTTTATCTCTCATTATTTTAGCAGTATCAGTTAAATAATATTCGCCTTGTGCATTGTTATTATTTAGCAAATCTAAAGCTTCTCTAAGACTTTTTCCATTGAAACAATAAATTCCAGAGTTTATCTCACTTATCATTTTTTCTTCTGAATTTGCATCTTTTTGTTCTACTATTTTAAGGAGGTCGCCCTTCTTATCTCTTATTATTCTACCATAACCTGTTGGATTTCCAACTCTTGTTGTAAGAACTGTGGCATGATATTTATTTTCTATATGATATTCAAATAGTTTCTTTAGTGTCTCTTCCTTTATAAGTGGAGTATCTCCACAAAGTACAACAATTGTATCTTCATCATTAATATATTCTTTAGCCATCTTTACAGCATGTCCTGTTCCAAGTTGTTCTGTTTGCATGGCTATTATAGTTTCTTCTGCAAGTTTTTCTTTTACTACATCAGCTTCATGTCCCAAAATCACAACAGTATCTCTTACACCTGATTTTTTTGAAACATCTATAATATGGTTGACCATTTCTTTTCCGCATACTTTATGTATAACTTTTGGGTATTTAGACTTCATTCTTGTTCCTTTGCCAGCAGCAAGGATTATAGCTTTAAAGTTCATTGATACACTCCATTCAATCAAATTTAATTTTATTCGTATTATTCTCTCAATCAATATACATTATAATACATTTATTTAACAATTTGTATACAACATATACGTTATCACTAATAATATAGCACTTTTTTACTAAAAAGTACATATTTTAATAGAAATTCTACATTTAAAAAGAGCCTAAATGTTCGGGCTCTCTCCATTATATATATTTATTGTTATTCAGCAGCTACTTCCCATTGAACTAATGCTTCATGATATGCTTGTAAAACTGCATCTTCTAAAACTTGTCTCATTTCTGCATTTATTGGATGAGCTATATCCCTGAAATTACCTTCGCCTACTTTTCTGCTAGGCATTGCTATAAATAGGCCATTATGGCCTTCTATAACTTTTATATCATGTACTACAAACAAATTATCGAAAGTTATTGAAACTATACATTTCATCTTACCTTCTTCTGTTAATTTTCTTACTCTTACGTCAGTTATCTTCATACCAAAATATCCCCCTTTGATTTTGACAGAAATTAATTTATATTAAAATTATTATCGCTGGAATAAATTAATATAAACTGTTTTTTAAATAATTCTATGAGCAACTAGGGATATCCTCTTTTTATTTTTACATATTTTTCTAAATATTTTTTTATTAATCTTCATCTATCTCAAATTCAAATTCTGAATCTTCTTCTTCATCTAAATCTTCATTTCTATATTCATCTTTAAAAGTCTTTAAGTTTGGCTCTACTACTATTTTATCTCCATTAACATCCAACTGAATTAATGAAATATAATCTTTTACCATTTTTTCAGAAGGATTAGTTGTAGATATGAATACTCCAGTACCTATAACCTCTGCACCAAATTCATTCATAAGGTCTACCATTCCTTTTATAGTACCTCCACCCCTCATAAAGTCATCTATAATTATAACTTTGCTATCTGGTTTAAGAGCTTTTCTTGGTAAACTCATACTTTCAACCTTAGAGCTGTTTCCACTCACATATGTCATACTAAGGGTAGGACCTTCTGACACTTTTATATCTTTTCTTATTATAACTAGAGGTAAATTCATAGCTTTTGCAGTCATAAGTGCCATAGGTATACCTTTTGTTTCCATTGTCACAACATAATCTGCATCCACATACTCAATATTTGATGCAAATATCTTTCCTATCTTAGCAGCTATTGTAGGGTCATAAATTAAGTCAATCAAATATAAAAAACCACCAGATAATATTCTAGACTTGTCACATATTTTTTCACATAATTCCATTAAGAACTCTGCATTTTCTGCTATAGAAGTTTTAGGTATATATTTTACTCCTCCTGCTGCTCCTGAGATAGTTATAACTTTACCTAAATGTAGCTTTTCAAATACATTCTTCACAACTAATAAATCTTCACTTATTGTTGATTTTGCTGCATTAAATTGATTCGTAAAATAACTTAATGTATATATTTTATTTGGATTATCGGACAGTATTTTGACTATTGCTCCAATTCTCTCTGTTCTTTTAAATTTCATTACTATTTCCTCCTACAAGTACCTTTATATAACGTTAAACTAACTAATGCATAACAATCCTTATTGTGGTATAATATTGCTTATGTTTTATTATATTCAAAAATAAAATACATATAATATTATATGCATATTAATTATAAAATATTGAACATTATATTATTATACCACAGAAATAGTTCATATTGTAGGACTTAATTAAAAAGAAAGGTGGTTTTATTATGAATATACACTTTATAGGAATTGGCGGCATCAGTATGAGTGCATTAGCTGAAATATGTATCAATAAAGGTTATCAAGTTTCAGGTTCGGATTCAAACGAATCATACCTATTAGACAAACTTAGGGACCAAGGGGCAACTATCTATATCGGTCAGAAAAAAGAGAATATATCAGATAATGTAAATATGGTTGTTTATACAGCAGCAGTTCACCCAGATAACGAAGAACTTATAGCTGCTAAAGAAAAAAATAAATTAGTAATGAACAGGGCAACTTTTTTAGGCCAAATCATGAGAGAATATAAAAATTCTATAGCAGTTTCTGGAACACATGGAAAAACTTCTACAACCTCTATGTTGTCTACAATCTTTGAATATGCAGACTTAGACCCAACTATACTAGTTGGTGGTAACTTAAGTATGATAGGTGGTAATGTTAAGATAGGTAATTCTGACCACTTTATAACTGAAGCATGTGAATATGTAGATAGTTTTCTTAATTTTAATCCAAAAATATCTATAGTTTTAAATGTTGAGGAAGACCATCTTGATTATTTCTCTGGAATAGATGAAATCAAGGCTTCTTTTAATAAATTTGGTAAGCTATTACCCCCAGAAGGTTATTTTATAATAAATGGCGATGATGAAAATGTTGATGACATATTGTATGATGTTAAAGCTACTATTATAAAATATGGTAGGGATTCTGATAATGATGCTATAATAAAAGATATTCACTTCGACAATAGCGGTCATGGAATATTTAAAATAGAATATCAAGGAAAAGATTTAGGAGAATTTGAACTTTCTGTATATGGTCTTCATAACATATACAATGCTTCTTCTGCTATAATGGCAGCTCTTGTTTCTGGTATTGATTTAGAGACTATAAGAAAAAATATAAAAATCTATAAAGGTGTAGGAAGAAGATTTGAAGCTAAAGGACATTATAATAATGCTTTAGTAATAGATGATTATGCGCATCATCCAACTGAGCTAAAAGCTACTTTGGCTGCTGCTAAAAAATTAAAAAAATCTACTTTATGGTGCGTCTTCCAACCACATACTTACACTAGAACAAAATCTCTTTTGGGTGAATTCTCAGAAGCATTCTATGCAGCTGATAAAGTTATCATAACAGATATATATGCTGCTAGAGAAAATGACCCAGGAGATATACATTCTAAAGACTTGGTTGAAAAGTTATATCAAAACAACGTAGATGCTATCTATATAAAAGAATTTGAAGATATAGTAAAATATTTACGTGAAAATGTTAATGACAATGATTTGGTAATAACTGCTGGTGCTGGTCCAATTTATAAAGTTGCAGACTTGTTAGTTGAAAAATAATATAAAATAATTTAGAGGCTGTCTCAAAATAGAGATAAGCCTCTTTTTCATCGTTAAAATGATGAAAATACATTTGATTTCATACAAAAAAGAGTGCCTCATAAACTAAAAAATTCATTTTGAGACACCCCCTTCTTAAAATCTTATTTCTTTCCAATTTCAAATATCTCATTTTTAAGGTAATCAAACAAACTTGTATGAACCTCATAGTAAGATACATTTTTCTTAGAAGTAACTTTTACATAATCTTTTCCCATTGTATCAACTTTTACAGCAAAATTATCACCTTTTATGTTTATAGTAAAGTTATAGTCACTTCTTTCCTTACTTTTCTCAGGTTGAACTTTTCCTACAACCCTTTTTGAAATCATCTTATGTGCTAAATCATCAAACTTCCATCTATGAACTTTTTTAGTTTCTTTTCCATAAGTTATAGTTACCCCTTTCCAATCTTTATAGTGACTTAAAAGGTCAAACGAAGTATATATACTCTCATCTAAAAGTTTCTTAAAAACATTCTTAGAATCAACTGGAACTTTATAATATTCTTCTTTATTTACAGTATACACTCTAAAGAAGTTAAGGTCGGTAGAAAATTTAACTCCATCATCAGAATATCCTTCATAAACTGCTTCATAAGAAGAAGTAGTATTTCTTACTTTCTTAAAATCTGAGAAAAATAACTTTATTTCATCCCACATATCTTCTTCAATTTTTATGTTTTCTATATTTTTGTCTGATATATAAACCTTCTTCTTCTCTTTTATTTGAGTCATTAAAGACCTATTATCTTCTTCTTCTTTTTCTACCTTCTTCGGAACCTCACTTTTATCCTTTTCCATATTTATTCCTATTCTAAAGGATATAAAGTATATTATAAAGAAAACAACTACTCCTATTAATATTGCAGCTTTTTTCTTTAGCTTTCTTTTCTTACTCATTTAACCACCCCTAGAGTTTATAATCATAAAACAATTATATAACTTTTTACACTTTTTTTTAAGGTTTAATTAATTATTACACTTATTTCCTTGGCAATTAGTACATGGTTCAACGTGAACTGTTATACCTTTTACAAATTCCATGTGTTTTATTATATGTTTTTCAAGCTTGGTAGCAATGTCATGCCCTTGCTTAACTGTCAAATTTTCATCTACACATATAGTTAAATCCACATATGCCGTAGCTCCATGTTTTCTAGTCTTTATATCACCTAGATTCTTAACACCTTCTGTATCTGCTACAATAAATTTTAATTCTTTTATCTCCTCTTCATCAACTGAAACGTCCATTAATTCATTAACAGAACTTATAAGTATATTAATTCCTACCTTAGCCACAAATATAGCCACTACAACTGATGCGATTGGGTCTAAAGGCTTAAATCCTAGAATAGAACCACCTATACCTATGAAAGCAGCTACTGAAGATAAAGCATCTGACCTATGGTGCCAAGCATCAGCTTTTAGTGCTGGAGAATTTATCTTTTTAGCAACTTTTATTGTTATTCTATATTGATACTCTTTTATCAAAATTGAAATAACTGATACAACTAATGGTAATATTGATGGAACACTTAATGCATCTAAGTTAAATAAAGATTTAATTGCTTCTATACCTATTGTTATAGAGACGAAGATAAGTAATATTGATAGTACGAATGATACCAATGTCTCTGCTTTCTCATGACCATAATTATGTTCTCTATCTCCAGGTCTAGAAGATACATAGTTACCTATCAATACCCCTACAGAACTTATAATATCTGATGCTGAATGTAATCCATCTGCAATCATAGCACTAGAACTACCAATAACACCAGCTATCACTTTAATTATTGTTAATACGATATTCCAAAGTATTGATTGTATTGTTATTTTATTTGCTTCTTCATATCTTGTTTCCATTTTTATTCCTCCTTTTGAACAACTCTAAATATTATTAAAAATATACATCTGAACATAAATTAAATCCACTCTTATATGCAAATGTATACTCTTTACTTTCAATAGAGATTATCAATCTTCTATAAAATGAAAAATCACCTAGCTTAAGCTAGGCGATATATATTATACACTATTATTTAAATTTATGCTTCTTTTATTATCTCCACTACCATTTTGGCAGAATCATATAAGTCTTTTATAGCTATATGTTCACTTAATGTATGAGCATTTTTCATACCTATTCCTAAAGTTATAGCTTCTATACCATTCTTACTTAATATATTTGTATCACTACCTCCTCCTGTGGATTCAGTATGATCTTCTATACCTAAGTTTGAAAAAGCTTTTTTTGCAAGTTTTATTATTTCAGAGTCTTCACTAACATCTATTGGTGTATATGCTCTATTGACATCTATCTCAATTTGAGCTCCAAAATCCTTTGCAGCTTTCTCAAAAGTCTCTACCATGTGTTTAGTTTGAACATCTAATTTATTTTCTTTTAAACTTCTAGCTTCTGCAACTATATTAACTTCACCTGTTACTATATTTGTAGCTGTTCCACCGTTTATAATTCCTATGTTAGCAGTTGTTTCTTCATCTATTCTAAGTAAATTCATATTTTCTATAGCTCTGGCTGCTACCATTATAGCACTTATACCAGCTTCAGGCTCAAGACCTGCATGAGCAGTCTTTCCTAGTATCTTAACATTTATTACATCTTGTGCAGGAGCTTTTACTATTATTTCTCCTGGAGAACCACCACTATCTAATACAAATGCATACTCAGAATCTATTTTTTCATAGTCTAAATTTTTAGCTCCAACTAATCCGCATTCTTCACATATAGAGAATACAACTTGTATATCAGTATGTTCTATGTTATTTTCCTTTATATATCTTAAGCCTTCTAATATAGCTGCTATACCTGCTTTATCATCAGAACCTAATATTGTAGTACCATCACTTTTTATTATTCCATTTGCTTCATCCACTATAGGTTTTACTCCTATACCTGGAGTTACTGTGTCCATATGTGAACTAAATAATATTTTCTTTCCTTTTTTATTTCCTTTTAGTGTAGCTATTATATTACCAGTTTCTCCATTTGTTTTTTCACCTGCATTGTCTACTAGTACTGAACAACCTATTTCTTCTAGTTTTTTAACCAATACTTTAGCAACATTTCCCTCTTTTAAAGATAAACTATCTATCTGTATTAATTCAAGGAACTCATTTAAAATTCTTTGCTCGTTTATCATAATTTTCCTCCATAATATAATAGGTATTTCAACATATATTGTAGTGTAATATTTAAATATTATCAATAGTTTTTAAAGTTTTGTATTACTTTCATTAACTTTTTTTAGCAAAATGAAAGTTAAAGCTAAATTCTTGTATTTTTATTATTTTTATCTAACTATATTTCTTTGTCTAGAATCTATAAAACATAACCAATACCCTAAACTATTTGTTCTATTATCACAAGCTTGGTATCTTAAAAAGCCTGTACTTCCGTTGTCTGGCTGTTCATTTCTATTTCCTGGAATAGCATAAATATAATGTTTTCTCTTATTATATTCATCATACTGAACTCCAAATAAGTAATGTCTATATTTATATGAATTCAATACTGCATCACTATACATCGTATAATTCAACACATTTAAATAGCCTAAATGAGGCATTGTATATCCACACAATGTTGTAGGATTTATCTCTATTTTCCACCATCTTGTCTTATCTATATAATCAGTTACAAAAGGTTTTACTTCTCTAAATAGTTTCAAACCTTTCTTTATTTGTCTTGGCATAAGTAATGTGCTAGCCTGTTTATTTCCACTATCTCCTTGACTTGCTCCATTGACTCTTTTTATTTTCTCAATATGATTTTGCTCTTTTTGAGTTTTCTTTGATTTAGTAGTTTTTAAAGAGACAAACCTATCTTCTTCCCTGCTTACTTCAAAAGTTTCCTCATCTTCCTCATCTTCTTCGTCATATTCTATGTCTCTATATTCTTCCTGTACTTTGACTTTATTATAGTTTTCTATTTCTTTATAATTATTG
Source organism: Clostridioides sp. ZZV14-6345 (assembly GCF_020657775.1). Taxonomy (NCBI): domain Bacteria; kingdom Bacillati; phylum Bacillota; class Clostridia; order Peptostreptococcales; family Peptostreptococcaceae; genus Clostridioides; species Clostridioides sp. ZZV14-6345. Next base: position 17,263 of record NZ_JAGWCX010000040.1, read on the forward strand.
AATTCTTCAATTTCTTCATCACTAGAATCTTCTATATCCGTTCTTGCTTTTAACTCTGCCTCTTCAACTTCTTCTTCATCTTCCCAATAATCTTCATACTCATCTTCATCATATTCTTCTATAATATACTCTTCATCTTCATCACTATCTTCTTCTCTATATTCTTCTTCATCTGTCTTTTCATATTCTTCGTCTTCTTCATTTTCATATTCTTCCTCTTCTACCAACTCTTCATACTCTTCTTCATCTGAATCTTGGAATAATATGTCCTCATAGTTTTCAATCTTATTTCCTTTAAACCCAATCAAAGGTATATTTCTTTCATACAATAATGCAATACCTTTTATCTCATCATCATAATCTTCTAAATCTAAAACAAATTCACCTCTTCCTTGTTCATTTAAAATTATATTTCCTAAGTCTATTAATCCATGGTCACCTTTTATTGCCACTGTTTTATACCCATCTTTAACATATTTTAGATTTTCTACATATAATGCAATAATTGCTTTTTCATCGTTTACTTCAACTTTTGCAAAAGCTTTTGGCAGTACTCGTTCTTTGTATCTAAAGTTTATGTCTTTAGCTTCTAGTATTATATAGTCTCTTTTAAACTTTCTTTTAGAACCCACTGCAATCCCCCCTTAACACAGTTTCTCTAAACAATATATGTTAATAAAATAAAAAAAAGTACCTTCTATTTAGAAGATACTTTTGTATTTATTATATTTGAAAGAACTGAAAACTCTTCTATACTAAGAGTTTCACCCCTTCTTTTTTCGTCTATGCTAGCTTCTTTCAATATTTCTCTTATTTCATCTTTATTAAGAAAACCAAGACCTCCCAATGAATTAAGAAGAGTTTTTCTTCTTTGTCCAAAAGATGCTTTTACTGTTTTAAAAAATATTTCTTCATTATGAACATCATATTTTCTTTCAGCTCTTACGTGTAGACCTATAACTGTTGAATCTACATTTGGTTGTGGTATAAACATATGTCTTGGAGCCTTTGCTACAATCTCTGTTTCACAATAGTATTGAACAGCTATAGATAATGCTCCATAGTCTTTAGTCCCTGGAATAGCATTCATTCTATCTGCAACTTCTTTTTGAACCATAACCACTATATCTGTTACAGGTATGTCTCCCTCTAAAAATTTCATAACGATTGGAGTAGTTATATAATATGGAAGATTTGCTACAAGCTTAATTGGTCCACCATTTAATTTATCTTTTATTAGCTCTTGTATGTCTACTTTTAGTATATCTTGATTTACAACCTCTGTATTATCTAAATCTGACAAAGTGTCTTTCAATATAGGGATTAGATTCCTATCGATTTCTATAGCCACTACTTTTTCTGCTACTTTCCCCATCTCACGAGTAAGTGTGCCTATACCTGGCCCTACTTCTATTATATTATCTCCTTCTTTAATCCTAGCTCCAACTAATATTTTGTCGATTATATTACTATCTATCAAGAAATTTTGACCTAAAGACTTTGAAAATTTAAAATTATATTTTTGTACTACTTCCTTTGTTGCACTATGTGAAGATAGTCTATCCATTCTTTACTCCTTTTTAACTTATTTTGAGATTTAATTTTATTAATTATACTTATTTGTATGTATTTACATGTATTTAAAATAAAGTATCTATCAGAAATAATTTATCTTAAATTAACCTGTAATTCCACATTTATTTTATATATATTTTTTTCATATATTAAATACTACATTTAGATTTGTTGTAATGCATCTATAAATTCTTCTCTTTCAACTCCATAATTATTCAATCTATTTAAAAATTGTTTTGCATTTCCATATCCAATTCCAAGTATTTTACCAAGTGCATCTCTTCTAAATGATGCTTCTTCATTGCCTATAAGACCATTTCTAATTAAATCAACTTGTTTAAATTCTTCTCTTTTTTCTGTATTTTCAGTTCTAACTTTATTCAAAGCAGATATTATACTTTGAGGAGTAGCATTTTCAATACCTATATCTCCATCCTTTCTAGCTTCTTCTCTTGGCAGAAATGCATGTTTACATCCTGGAACTTCTGATGCTATTTTTTTTCTTATTTTTTCACCTGCAAAATCTGGGTCTGTAAATATTATAACACCACGTCTTTCATTAGCAGCTTTTATACGCTCCATTACACCTTTTGGAAAACCAAATCCACCTGTAGTTATAAGTTCTGCATCTATTGCTCTCTTAACTGCTGTAACATCATCTCTTCCCTCTACTACTATTATTTCTTTTATCATATAAATTCACCTTTTATTCATTTTTAGTTTTTCTGTACATCTCTTTATTTTAAGGTTTTTGTTTGATTTAATCAAGGGACTAAGTCATTTATTTTTATGCAATAGTATGTCTTTTAAAAAAGTTTATTTCTATATATATGAATATATTAAAAGAACCTAGATATAAAATCTATATTCTAGGCTCTTTCTTATCATAATTTTATTGTTATACTTAACTCTCTTTTTCTGTCTTCCCATCATATTTTGATATCCATTTATTTAGTATAGCTTCTCTATTTCTTGCTGATGATTTTAAATCATTGTTTATCATTTGTTCTAATGGCTTTTTAGGGAATCCTTCTGGTATTGAATTTCCTGTATCAATTGTAGTAACTGCAAAATTCTTAGAATACTCATTCATTGCATCTTTACTTATTGCCCAATCTAAAAATACTTTTGAAGCTTCTTTTATATTATCTTTTTTCACAAGAGCATTTGATTCTAACTCCCATCCAGAACCTTCTTTTGGAAACACAACTTCTACTGGATAACCTTCATCTTTTAACTTTATACCTCTATTTCCAAAAGATATTCCTATAGGATATTCTCCTGAAGCTGCTGATATGGCTGGAGCTGAACCAGACTGAGTATATACACCAATATTTTTATGTAATTTATCCATGTACTGCCATGCTTTTTCTTCACCCATAATCTGTATAAGAGCTGATACTGTTAAATATCCTGTTCCTGCAGAGGCTGGATTAGGCATAGATATAAGACCTTTATATTCTGTCTTTATTAAATCTTCATAAGAACTAGGGATTGATATGTTTTTTGCCTTTAATTCTTTAGTGTTTACTGTTATACCTGTCATCCAAGCATCTATCCCAACCCAAGAAGGAACTTCCTTATCATCTTTAAACGCAGGATTTATCTTATCAAAGTCTTTTGGAGCATATGGCTCTAACATTCCTTGGTCATCTAAAATTATCAAACTTGTAGCTGCAACCCCCCATAACAAATCTGCTTTAGGATTATCTTTTTCTGCCAATAGTCTTGCTGTCATGTCTCCTACTGATAATCTAAGAATATTCAATTTAATATCTGGATATTTCTCTTTGAATGTAGTTAAATATGTATCTATACTATCTTCTTCAATTGCTGTATAGACTGTTAACTCTCCTTTTGTCTTACTATCAGATTTTGAATCTGAACCTGAGGAATCATTACTACATCCTGTTATTACACCTAATAAAAATGCTGATAACACTCCTAAAAAAACTATTTTCTTAAATTTCATTTTTACCTCCTCTAAACAACATCTTTTTGTTGCCATTTTTGCGTGTTATTTTTTAATTTCTTTGTTATAAGTTCGTATAAAAATCTCACTATTATATTTGTTAAAAGTACTAATACTGCCATAGCAGCTGATGGCCCTATATATCCTATCTCATCTAGCTTTAGTATTGATATTGATGCAGTTTGAGTTTGAGGTACATATAAAAATATTAACGCTGAAACAGTAACCATTGAATTTATAAAATAATATACAGCTACTTCAAGTATTGATGTTATAGACATTGGAACCGTTACATTAAAAAACACCTTATAAAATGGAATATTTATAGATTTTGCAACTAGTTCATATTCTCTATCCAACATTTTTAGAGATGAGTTTGAAGTTATAAAGCAAACTGAATAAAAATGGACTATATTTACTATAACCATTATTGTTGTACTTCCATATAAAAAATTTAATGGATTACTTGCTGAATTAAAAAAAGTTATATACGATATACCTAAAGCCAAACCAGGTAAGGCCATTGGTATCATTGATAAAAAGTAAGCTATTTGTCTCAGTCTAGGAAACTTATCTACTTTTTCTATCATATATGCACTAAAAAATACAAATATAGTACCAAATATTGCTGTTAACGTTGATATTTTTAAACTACTTAAATATGTTTTTATTCCATTTCCTGATATACCTTTAAATGTATAATGTTCCATTGTAAAATTTAAATTATATGGCCATAGTTTTATAATTGAACCTATGACTGAAACAAATATCAAAATAAAAATTAATAAAATTATAGAACTACATGCTATTAAAAATACTCTATCTCTGAACTTATTTTCCTTAATCTTATATGGTATAGATTTTGAAGTTATAGTTATACCCTGTTTTTTACTTGCCATCTTATCTATCGTAAAAGCTATAAATACAGGAATCAACATTACCATAGAAACAGTAGCTCCCATTGGTATGTTAAATTGACCTACCACTTGTTTATATATGTCAGTAGCCAATACATTGTAGTTTCCTCCAACTATCTTTGCTACTCCAAAATCTGTAAATGCAAGTATAAAAGATACAAAGAACGAGCTAACTAGTGAATACTTTATTCCTGGAATTGTGATTTTACAAAACTTTTTAAATTCACTAGATCCTAAGCTATCTGCTGCTTCATACAGTCTATAATCAGCCATCGAAAGTGCTACAGATAATATTAAAAAGGCTTGTGGAAATGTAAATAGTATCTGACAAATAATTATTCCTAATGGACCATATAGTGGTACTTCTATCCCTATAATTGTAAATATTCCTTTATTTCCAAAAAGATATATAAGTGAAATACCATATAGCATAGCTGGTGCGAAAAGTGGAAATATGCCCATAGTTTTAAAAAAGTTTTTAAACCTTATATTCGTTCTTGTTATTGCATATGAATATATAAATGCTAAACATAGTGATATTAAAGATGAAATTGTAGATATAAAAATTGAATTTTTAAATGATGCTATAAGATTTGGATTTTCAATATATTTACTAAAGTTTGAAATTCCTATAAAATTTCCATTTGTATCTAGAAATGCATTTTTTAATAATGATATTAATGGAAATAATATGAATAATATTAGTAAAATTACTGAAAAAACTAAGAAATATTTTTGTATCATACTATCACTTATTCTTCTTTTATTTTTTACTGTTATCATTTATTCACCCCTAGCTATTAAGCACATCCTTCTGATTTATATTCTACAATTCCTTCTTTAGGTATCTTGAAGTTTATTTTAGAACCTATACATAGTTTCATTTGTTCTGCAACTTTGGAAACTACATCTAATTTCATTTGTTTAGAACAATACTCAACTGTAATTCTATAGTTAAATCCTCTAAATTCAATATCTAAAACCTCCCCAACTTTTATATCTTTATCTTTAGAATCTCTATTAAATTCTACCTTTATATCTTCTGGTCTAATTGCTATCTTATTAATACCATCATCTATAAAATTTATTGTTCCTATAAAATCAGCTACAAAAGGTGTTTCTGGGCTTTTATACACTTCCTTTGGAGTTCCAACCTGTATTATCTCTCCACTATTCATAACAACCATTTTATCAGCTAAACAAAGCGCCTCTTCTTGGTCATGTGTTACCATTATAGTTGTAATACCTAGCTTTCTATGTAAACTTCTAATCTGTTCCCTAAGTTTCAACCTTACTTTTGCATCTAATGCAGATAAAGGTTCATCAAGAAGTAAAAAGTCTGGCTCTAAAGCAATTGCACGAGCAAGTGCAACCCTTTGTTGTTGCCCACCTGACAATTGTGACGGATATTTTTTATCATATCCACTTAATTCTACGACTTCTAAAACCTCTCTAACTTTCTTGCCTATATCAGATTTACTTATATTTTTATTTTCTAGTCCAAAAGCTATATTTTTGTAAACATTCATATTGGGAAATAATGCATATGACTGGAAAACTATACCAAAATTTCTACTTTCAGGTGGTGAATTAGTCATATCCTTATCATTTATTATTATTTTTCCATCATGTCTATCCTCAAGCCCTGCAATTATTCTAAGCAATGTACTTTTCCCACAACCACTTGGACCTAGTAAACAAATGAATTCTCCTTTTTCAATATCAATAGATATGTCTTTTAACACCTTAACTTGTCCATAACTTTTACTTACATTTTTTACTTGTAAAAACGACATTTATAATACCCCCTCCTAAAGCTAAACTTAAATAAGTCTTTTCTATTTAAGTACTCTTGCTTCCAATCTCAAGTTAAACAATCTACTTTTTATTTTCATTTTTATTTCTTTTTTTATTATATATGCCACAACTACTCAAATTAAAATTTATATATCTTTTTTAATAATCGCCCAATAATTTATTTACTTTAGTTTAATAATTATTTAATATCCCATTTATTTTATGTATAACAGCTATATTTTAATAATGAAATTAAAATATACTATTTTAAACTGTAATATATCTTGTACTGCACCCCAATTGTTGGACCAAAAATCTAATGATTGGGGTGTTTTTATATGGCTAAATACGATTTTAATTTCAAATTAAAAGTAGTTAAATCCTATTTAAATAGAAAGGAAGGATATGTTTCAATAGCAAAACAATATGAAGTTGCTAACCATTCTCAAGTTGAAAGATGGATTAATGCATATAATACATTAGGAGAGGATGTGCTAAAAATATAGATTTGAATATGAATCTAAAGTTACATAAAGTCTAACTTTTGGGTCTCAGTACATAATAAAAATATATTTGATTTCATACAAAAAAGAGTGCCTCATGACCTAAAAAGTTCATTTTGAGACACTCCCATCTTATACTTATAATGACTTATTTTATATATCATTATAAGTTTTAATTTGTCTATTTTATATTAAAAAATTTCTTTGCATTTTCTTTCGTAGCTCTACATACTTCTTCATAAGATATTCCTTTTTCCTGAGCTATCTTATCAGCAACAAAAGATACTTGAGAAGGATTGTTTCTCTTTCCTCTATATGGCTCTGGTGACATATATGGTGAATCAGTCTCTATGAATAATCTTTCTAGAGGTATTTCTCTTACTACTTCTCTAGTCTTTTTATTATTCTTAAAAGTAACTGTACCTGGAATTGATATATAACAACCCATCTTAACATATTCTCTAGCTAACTCCACATTTCCACTATAGCAATGAAGCACACATCCTATTTCAGGACTTTTAGTATTCTTTATTATCTCAAAAGTATCTCCATGTGCATCTCTATCATGTATTATTATTGGAAGTTTTAACTCATTAGCTAATTCAATTTGCTTCTTAAACCACTCTTTCTGTTCTTCTCTTGGAGAATAATCATAATAATAATCTAATCCAATCTCTCCAATAGCTACAACCTTTTCATTTTCAGTTGCAAGTTTTCTTAAAGTCTCTATTGCTGTATCATCTAGTTTTGATACATCATGTGGATGTACTCCAACTGCTGAATATATAAAGTCGTATTTTTTAGCAAGTTCAATTGCTGTTATTGACGTTTCTATATCTGCTCCTGGATTTACAACCAAATCTACACCTTTATCTTTTAATGAACCAATAAGTTCATCTCTATCTTCATCAAAACTTTCATCATTTAAATGTGCATGTGAATCAAATAACATCTTTAATCTCCTTACTATTTAATTGCCTACTAACGAACCTCGCATCCATCTTTAGCACCTTGTGTAAATGGTAAAACATATGGGTCTCCATCATCACCTGCTGCTAATATCATACCTTGAGATTCTATACCTCTTAATTTAACTGGTTTTAAGTTACATACTACTGTAACCTCTTTACCCACTAAATCTTCTGGCTTATAGTATTCAGCTATTCCTGATACTATTTGTCTTGTTTCTGGTCCAATCTTAACTTGTGACACTAATAATTTATTTGCTTTTGGATGCTTTTCACATCTTACTATTTTTCCTACTCTAAGCTCTATTTTGTCTAAATCATCAATAGTGATTTCCTCTTTATGTTCTAAAGGTTTTTCCTCTACTGGAGGTTTTCCAGAGAACATTTTAGTTAATTCTTCTATCTCTTTTTCTACATCTAATCTTGGGAATAAAGGTTCACCTTTAAATACTTTTACATTTTCACCAATAAGACCAAATGTTTTTGTACTTTCCCATGTAGTTATATTATCTTGACCTTTGATTCCTATATGTTCATATATTTTATTAGCAGTTTCATTCATTATAGGATTTATTAGTGTTGCAATTATTCTTATAGATTCACATAAGTTGTATAAAACTGTGTCTAATTCATCTTTCTTAGTTTCATCTTTAGCTAGTGCCCAAGGCATAGTCTCATCTATATATTTATTAGTTCTTCTAACTAGTTTCCATACACTCTCTAATGCTTCATGGAATTGCATCTTGTCCATTTCAGCTTCAAAGTTTTCTCTAGTTGATACAGCCTGTTCTTTTAAGTCAGCATCAAAATCAGTTGAAACTTTTGCTGTTGGTATTATACCATTATTGTACTTTTCAACCATAGCTACAGTTCTACTTATTAAGTTTCCTAAATCATTTGCTAGGTCATAATTTATTCTTGTTACAAAATTTCTATGAGTATAACTTCCATCTTGCCCAAATGCAAACTCTCTTAATAAGAAGTACTTAAGTGTGTCTATTCCATATCTTTCTATTATAGGTTCTGGATAAACCACATTACCTTTTGATTTGCTCATCTTATCATCAGCAAACAGTATCCATCCATGTCCAAATACTTGTTTTGGAACTTCTAAACCTAAGGCCATTAAAAGCGCTGGCCATATTATTGTATGGAATCTCACTATTTCTTTACCTACTATTTGAACATTGGCAGGCCAATATTTTTTGAATTCTTCATCATTATCAGTCATATATCCTAATGCTGTTATGTAGTTACATAAAGCATCTACCCATACATAAATTACATGTTTTTCATCAAAAGGAACTTTTATACCCCAGTCAAAAGTCGTTCTAGTTACACTTAAATCTTCTAATCCTTTGTCTAAAAAATTTGCTACCATTTCATTTTTTCTAGCAGCAGGAAAACAGAAACTATCATCTTTAAATAACTCTTTTAATCTATCTTCATATTTAGATAATCTAAAGAAATAAGATTCTTCTTTTACTAAATATGTTTCTCTTCCACAGTCAGGGCATTTATTTCCTTCTAGTAATTGAGATTCTGTCCAGAAACTCTCACAAGGAGTACAGTATCTACCTTCATATTCACCTTTATATATATCACCTTGCTCATATAATTTAGTAAATATCTTTTGTATTATATCTGTATGTCTTTTTTCTGTTGTTCTTATAAAATCATCATAGGATATATCCATAGTATTCCATAAAGCCTTTATATCTTTTATCATTCCATCAAGATACTCTATCTCTGACATTCCTTGCTCTATGGCTTTCTTTTGAATTTTTTCACCATGCTCATCTGTTCCCGTTAAGAACTTTACATCATACCCACAGAAACGTTTGAATCTAGCTATTGTATCTGCAGCTACTGTTGAATAAGTATGTCCTATGTGTAATCCTCCACTTGGATAGTATATTGGTGTTGTTACATAAAAACTCGGTTTGCTCATATTATTTACCTCCTAATTTTTTATTGTTCGTAATCATATGATTCTTTCATTAAAATAATAAAAAATCGCCTCCTATGGGTTAACATAGGGGCGAGATTATTCACGGTACCACCCTAATTCATCTATAATGATTATGTTTCACATGAAATGTATAAATCACTTTATAGATACTTTAGTAGACTATAACGTGCCCACCCGTTTTACCCTAGCACACATGCTCAGATAAAAAGCTCCAAGACCATCTTCGATAAAGCTTTTGACACTAGCTTTCACCTAACCTAGCTCTCTGATAGAAAAAACCTTTATTTACTCTTCTTTTCATAACTTATAATTTATATTACAATTTATTTCTATATAATCACTATATTATAAAATTTTTCCCATATTGTCAACAAATTATACAAATATTACATAGCAAATAAAAACAGCTGCTATGACACCTGCAACATGGCTAATCATAGCACATGACAATGTATGTCTAGTATTTTTTATCTTCAGACTTCCATAATATATTGCCATTGTATAAAAAATAGTCTCAGAAGAACCTACAATTGTAGCACCCATTTTTTCTACTAAACTTCCTATTCCAACCCTATTCGCAAGTTCACTATACATACCTAAAGCACCACTTCCAGATAAAGGTTTTACACTTATTAGACCTATTAATTCTTTTGGTATACTCATCATATTTGCTATTGGTGTAAATAGCCATTCTAACATATCAAGACCTTTACCAGTTTTGAATATTCCTATTGCTAAAAATATACCTATTATATATGGTAGAATATCCCATGCTGCTTTTAGTCCATCAATTGCCCCTTTTACAAAACTATCATACACATCTATTTTTTTATATTTACCATAAACTACTATGTACAAAATTATTATTGGTATAAGTAAGTTTGAAAATATCTCCATTCATCTATATCCCCTTTATCTATATCTTCTTTGAAAAAATTTACATGTTATTATCGCTACTGCTGTAGATATTATGGTTGCAAATAAAGTTGTAAAAATTATTTCACTTGGATTTTGAGCTCCCATATCCATTCTTAATTTGATTATAGTAAATGGAATTATTTGTATAGATGATATATTGATTACCATAAACATAATCATATCATTAGTTGCTGTATCTTTTTTGTTATTCAAAGTTTGAAGCTCACTCATTGCTTTTAAACCAAATGCTGTTGCACCATTTCCAGCACCCAACATATTTAAAGCAATATTCATAACTATATAAGACATTGCTTTATGACCTTTTGGTATAGAAGGAAATAATCTTCTCATTATAGGATTTAATTTTTGACCTATCTTTTCAATTAATCCTGACTCTTTTGCAATATTCATTATCCCCATCCAAAGTGCCATGATGCCAGCTAGACTTATTGCAAATTCTATACCTTTTGATGTTTCACTCAATATAACTTTATTTAATTCACCCATATTTTTAGAAATCAAACTTCCTATTATACCTATTGATACCATATAAAACCATATTTTTCCTATTCTAATCATCCTCCTCTTTAAATAATTTTATGATAGTTAGGTAATACTTTATACTTGAAAGTTGTACTATATTATGTTTTAGTATAAGTGTGGGAGTTTTTACAATTTTTAATATTTAATAATAATTAAGGAGAGAAATAATGAGAAATCTAACACTTCTTACTGATTTATATCAGCTTACTATGTTAAATGGCTATTTTGAAAAAAATATTCACGAAGACATTGTTGTATTCGATATGTTTTTTAGAAAAAACGCCTGTGATGGAGGCTATACTATAGTTTGTGGTATTGATCAGGTTGTTGAATACATAGATAATCTTCATTTTTCAGATGAAGATTTAGAGTACTTAAAAAACTTAAACCTATTTTCTGATAAGTTCTTAAAGTTTTTAAAAGAATTTAAGTTCACAGGAGATATATATGCTGTTGAGGAAGGAACTATCATGTTCCCTAATGAGCCATTGATTACTGTTAAGGCACCTGTATATCAAGCTCAACTCATTGAAACAGCATTGTTGACAATAGTCAATTTTCAGTCCCTTATTGCTACTAAAGCGTCTAGAGTTTGCTTTGCAGCTCAAGGAGACCCTGTATTTGAGTTTGGATTACGCCGTGCACAAGGTCCAGATGCAGGTATATATGGAGCTAGAGCTGCAGTAGTTGGTGGTTGTGCTGGAACTGCAAATGTACTAGCTGGGAAAATGTTTAATATACCTATAATTGGTACACATGCTCATAGTTGGGTACAAAAATTTGATAATGAACTTGAAGCATTCCAGGCATATGCTGATGTTTATCCAGACAAATGCCTGCTACTTGTAGATACTTATGATGTATTGAATAGTGGTGTTCCTAATGCAATAAAAGTATTCAAAAATATTTCTGAAAAAGGATACAAACCTATGGGTATAAGACTAGACTCTGGAGATTTAGCTTATCTATCTAAAGAAGCTAAAAAACAATTAGATAGTGCTGGCTTTTCAGATATTAGTATCACTGCATCTAATGACCTAGATGAATATACTATAACATCACTTAAAGCAGAAGGGGCTACTATAAATTCATGGGGAGTAGGTACAAAGCTCATTACGTCTTTCGATTCGCCTTCTCTTGGAGGTGTTTATAAATTAGCTGCATCTTGTGAAAATGGAATTCTTGAACCTAAGATAAAGATTTCTGAGAATCCAGAAAAAATAAATAATCCTGGTTACAAGAAAGTTATACGAATATATAACGAAGACAATAAAGCAGAGGCAGATTTAATTATGTTACATGATGAAGTTATAGATGAATCTAAACCTTTAGAAATCTTCCATCCTACTTATACATGGAAAACGAAGGTATTTACAAATTATAAAGTTAAAGAACTTCTTAAACCATTGTATATAAAAGGCATATGCAAATATAATAAAAAAGCTGTTCTTGAAATAAAAAATCATGTACAATATGAATTAAGTACTATCTGGGAACAATACAAAAGACTTTCAAAACCACACATTTATAAGGTTGATTTATCTAGAAATCTTTGGTATTTAAAAACACAAATGATAGATTCTAAAAAAGTTTTATAGCATTAATTATTTTTATTTAAGGGGGACTGTTTATTTATGGATGTTACAGATTACAGAATCATAGAAATTTTACAGAATGATGGGAGAATTTCTATGAAGGACTTAGGAAAAATAGTTGGTTTAACTTCTCCTGCAGTTTCAGAAAGAGTCAAAAGATTAGAAGAGTCTGGTGTTATAGAAGGTTATAAAGCTATTGTTAACCCAGATTCATTAGGTAGAGTGATAAAAGCATTTATTCATATTTCTCTTCCAAGTAATGGATATACAGAATTCATTGAGTCAGCTGCAAAGGACCCTAGAATTGTAGAATGTCACCATATAACAGGTGATGATTGCTTACTTTTAAAAGTAATTGTAAAAGATATGTATGAACTAGAAAATGTGATTGATACTATAAAGAAAATAGGTTCTACTAAGACCTCTGTTATATTATCAACGCCAATACAAGCAAAATCAATATTGTAATATAAATTAAATACTAATGGTTTATTAATTAATAGACCATTAAGTATAATTAATAAAATTTCAATTTTTGATATAAAAAAAGTTGTCTTTCATAATTTTACAACAAAGACAACTTCTTTTATGTTTTTGAAATCTATATGTTTCAAACTTCAATTAATTATTTAAATCTCAATTATATTGACTAAAATTATACATGTGTATAATTACTCTTATATAAGTAATTTGTTAGAATATATTCCATATATGTCTTTAATACACTAACTTCTTCTCTCTTATCTAATAACTTTATTGTAGATACTATGTCTGCATAACCAAGCAGTATTACACCTATGGTATCTTCATTCACCAAGTTAAATATATTAATTAATTCTTTTCTACTCAAATCATTTTTCTTATATAAAGATAAAAGTGTCATATGATATCTTACGTATTTACTTATAAGCCTATATGTTTCTGTTGATAAATCTAACTCTATCCCCATATTGTCTACTATTTGAGCACCTATTTTTTCATGATTTGTAAAATGAACTCTTCCTGTTTCATCTAAAGTCATACTATCAGGCTTACCTATATCATGTAAAAATATTCCCAATTTTAGTGCATGTAACTTATTTATTCCACCCTCAATACATGTGTTTAAATAATTTGACACATGTTCTCTTAAATGTATAGGGAAAAAATCCTTATTATTTAATACTACTTCTAATTCTCTTAATGCATTTATAGAATGTTCAAAGCAATTGACAACATGATATTTACATTCGCCTACAGACTTCATACAGTTTATTTTAGGGATTATTTTTTCCAATTCATGCTTTTCATCTAATTCTATAAATGTTTTATGTGTATCATCCCTCTTTAAACTCTCTATTATAATTTTTCCTATTTCCATAAAATCACCTCAGATTCAGGTTTTATAAATCTAGAACTTGTTTATAAACTACATCTTTTTTTAACTTTCTATCTTTACAAACTATTTTTATCGCATCTTTTTTGTTCATACCACTTTCAATTAGTTTTAAAACATATTCCCTGTCTGTAAGCCCATCATAATCTTCTTTTTTTGACTTTTCACCATAAAAGCCTTCTACTATTAATACAAACTCTCCTCTTACTTCTTTTTCCTCAAATATCTTTATAACAGTTTCTATATCTTCTCTTATTATCTCTTGATATTTTTTTGTAAGTTCTCTATTTATAGAAATTTTCCTATTACCAAGAATTTTAAGCATATCTTTTAGTGTATCCTTCAATCTATGTGGTGATTCATAGAAAATTATAGTTCTACTTTCTTCCTTTAATTCTTCTAATTGTCCTTTTCTTACTTTTTTATCTCTATCTAAAAAGCCCTCAAAAACAAATTTATGTGTGTTCATACCAGAACCAACTAAAGCTGTTACAAATGCTGTTGCACCTGGTAATACTTCTATATCTATGTTGTTTTGTATAGCTTGTTTTATTATCTCTTCTCCTGGGTCAGATATACCAGGCATACCTGCATCACTTATCAAAGCTATATTCTCACCATCAATTAGTTTATTTATTAAATAATCGCCCTTTGAATCTTTATTATGTTCATGATAACTAGTCAGCGGCTTTGAAATTTCAAAATGATTTAAAAGTTTTATACTGTGTCTTGTATCTTCTGCTGCAATCAAGTCTACTTCTTTTAATACTCTTAAAGTTCTATATGTTATATCCTCTAGATTTCCTATTGGTGTTGGACATATGTACAATTTCCCACTCATCTACAACTCTCCTATATCTTCATTATTATATATTGCTTTTAATTCTTTTGTATAATTCCCATCTTCTCCATAAACATACAATGGGTCTAATATCTTAAGCTCTGGTCTTCCATCTTTTACAAATTGAATTAAAACTAAATTAGGTGCTTTTTGATGTCTTGGATGTACAAATTGGATAACTTTTGGCTCTAATTTATATTGTCTTCCTAAAGTTATTATATCAACCAGCCTTGTTGGTCTATGTATCATGAAAAACTTTCCTCTAGGCATAACCAATCTAGATGCAGCTCTAATTACATCTTCCAAATTACATTTTACTTCATGTCTTGATATTGCTTTTTTATCATTTGGATTTTTTATTCCATCAATATGCATATATGGAGGATTTGATGTAACTACATGGTAACCATTTACATCCAAAACTTTGTCTATGGATTTTATATCATCATTTATAATCTCAACTCTTTCTTCTAAACTATTTAATTTTACAGAACGAGTTGCCATTTCATATACATCTTCTTGTATTTCTACCCCAATAATTTTTTTAGCTTCACTTTTCCCAGCTATCAAAATAGGTATGATACCAGTTCCAGTACCTAAGTCTACAACTTTGGCATCTTTTTTTATTTTAGTAAAATTGGCTAATAAAACTGCATCTATCCCAAAACAAAACCCATTAGTATCCTGTATAATTTTAAGGCTCTTTAATTGTAAATCATCTATTCTTTCTGAATCTTTTAATTGCATATTCATAAATTCTCCTCAAATATTAATAACTTCAAGTATTAATTGCTTTAAAAAAGGTAGGAAAAGCCCTACCTTAAATTTAATCTTCTAATTTCTTTAACTCTCTTAGTGTAGCTTCATCTAACCCATCATTATCCTTACATTTACCGCCACAGCCATCACATTTTTTAGGCTCTCTAAGTATTTTTATGTCTTCTCTTGTATATATCTTTACTGTCTTATCTTGGAATTCCACTTTAATTTGTTCTAATAAGGGATTTACTTCTACAACTTTTCCTTTTCCATCATCTGATTGCACTAATGCACCTACAACAGGCATTTTTTCTATTGCCTCACTATATACATCATGCTCATATTTTAAGCAACAGAATAATCTTCCACATATTCCAGATATTTTTGTTGGATTTAAAGATAAACTTTGGTCTTTTGCCATTTTTATTGAAACTGGTTGAAAATCACCTAGCCAAGATGAACAACAAAGTTTTCTACCACAAGGACCTAGTCCTCCTATAGATTTAGCCTCATCTCTAACACCAATTTGTCTAAGTTCTATTCTAGTCTTAAATATAGCAGCTAAATCTTTTACCAATTCTCTAAAATCTATTCTTCCTTCTGCTGTAAAGTAAAAAATCAACTTATTTCTATCAAATGTATACTCACAATCTATCAAAAACATTGTTAATTCATGTTCTTTTATTTTTTGTTGGCATAACTCAAAAGTTTCTTTTGCCTTTTCCTTATTTTCTAGATATATTTTTTTATCTTCTTCTGTAGCTATTCTTATAATTGGCTTTAAAGGAGAGACTAATTCGCTTTCTTCCATCTCTTTTGGCCCAACGACTACTTTCCCGTACTCCAAACCTCTTGCAGTTTCTACAACTACATCCATATCTTGCTCTATATTAAAATCAACAGGGTCAAAATAATATATTTTCCCAGCACTTTTAAACCTTATACCTACTATTTTTATCATTTAATCACCTCGTATATATTTAAAGACATAACTTGTATGCTTATATTAAAATTGCAATTGCTTTTTATTTTGCTCTTTGCATCTTCTATTATATCAATAATCTTGGACAATTGAGAATAACTAATTTTTCCACTCATATTTTGAATAAAAACTAGCTTATCTACATTTATCAACATATTTTTGTTTACATTTTCTTTTAATAGGATAATATCTCGAAAATAGTTTATCATTATATCCAATAAATTTATAATCTGATTTCTGTATTTTTCCATGTTATTTGGTATATTTAGAATCTCTACTATGTTTTTATCTAGCATTATTTGAATGTACTGTTGTATATCCTCCCTCATCACTGAAAACTCAGTAGACTGAGATAGATTTAAAGCATTCTCAATACTTCCTCTTGAAAAAGTAGCCAACAGTTGAGCTCTTTCTTCCTCTATACCTGTATTTATCAAATAACTTTTTAAGTCTTCCATTGGTATAGGTGAAAACTTTATTATATCACATCTAGATTTTATAGTTTCTAATAAAGATTCTTTGTTGTTTGTGACTAAGATTATTATAGCATAGTTTGGAGGTTCCTCCAGTGTCTTTAAAAGTGCATTTTGTGCTTCCACAGTCATTTTTTCAGCATTATTAATTACATATATTTTATATTCCTTATGAGGTCTTACTACTATATCTGATTGTAAATTTCTGATTTGGGCTATTTTTATGCTATTTCCATCCGGTTTTATAAGTACATAGTCTGGACTGTTTTCGAGATTTTCATAACCAAGCAATAGTTTCGATAGCTCATCAGCAAACTTCTTCTTTCCTATTCCATCTATTCCCTCAAACATATACGCATTATTAAGTTTATTTTTCTTTATAGAATTTGTTAAATATTTCTTTGCAAAATTTTGCCCTATAATATTTTCAAAATACATATTTACCTCTCCATAGATTTTATTGAATCAAGAACTATTTCATAAATTTCATTATGTATACTTTCAATACTTCTTAATTTGTTATCTGAAACACAATTTATTTTTTTCCAATCATATTTATCTGCTATATATAAAGCATTATTATAAGATTTCTCTAAGTACTCTATGTCACTTTCATGAATATCTTTTTTTTCTTCTCCTGTAATTTTATTTTTTCTATTCTCCATAAGCTTTTCACTAAACTCAATAGGTACATCTAAAAATATAACACAATCAGGTTGTGGTATCTTAAATAAATTAAATTCATAATCAGCTAACCAATTTAAATACTCTTCTCTATCACAAACATCCATTTTAGAAGCCTGATGTACCATATTAGAGGTTGTATATCTATCAGCGATAATTATTCCACCTTCATTGTAAAACTCTTCCCAATCGGTTTTAAATGATGCATATCTATCAGCTGTGAAAAAAGTTGATGCTATATATGGGTCTACATCTGATGCATTTTTACCAAAATCTCCTTTTAGATACATTTTCACTAAAGCAGATGATGGCGATTTATAATTTGGATATTCTACCTTCTTAATTATATAGCCTTCTTTTTTTAATCTTTCATATAATATTTTTGTCTGAGTTGCCTTTCCACTTGCGTCTGAACCACTCTCTATAATTATTAGCTTACCTTTCATTCTCATATCCTCCATACAAACACTTTTTACTTTTTTGATATTTTTATTTATAACTCTATATAAGTAGTCTATATACTTCTATTTAAGGTTTCAAATTCTTTACATTGTATCATAACTTTTAAATATCTTCTAAATCTATTACTTGTATAAAGTTCAGACTTACATCTTTCAATCCACTTACAACCATACCTTCAGAATGACAAAACATTAGATAGTCCATTATTTCTTTACTTATTATTTCACCAGGGGATATTATACTTATTCCAGGTGGATATGGTACTATACATTCACCACAAACTTTACCTATACTGTCATATATTTTAACACTTTTTTTAGTTTTATAAAATGCTTCTCTAGGTGTTAATATTTTCTTTGGTATAACGACAGGATATTTTTTATTTTTTAGCTTCGTAAATTTAAAATCTTCTTTTACAATATTGTTTAATGCTGTTTCTAAACTGGTGAAATCCTTAGTACTATTTCCTATTGTACATATTAAAAGAACTCCATAATAATTAGACAATTCTACTTGTATGTTATATTTGTTTCTTAAAATATTTTCTAGTTCATAACCTGTTAGACCCATATTTTTAGAAGATATAAATATTTTTGTCCTATCATTTGTATCATATATCTCAATATTTGCATTAATGTTATTTTTAAAAGCACTAATATTATTTAAAAGTTCTTCCATTAATTCTTTTCCTTTATTCTCATATATATCTACTGCTAATTCCAGGGAAGATAATAATAAATATGAAGGGCTTGAAGATTCTGTAATTCTTAACATATTTAAGATTTTGTATATATCAATTCGGTTTCCTTGTATATGTATCATTGATGATTGTGTAAACGATGGAAGGGTTTTATGAGTACTCTGTACAACTATATCTGCCCCTTGCTCAAGTGCTGTCTTAGGAAGCCTATCGCTAAGCCCTAAATGTGCACCATGTGCTTCATCTACTATTACTACCATATTTTTACTGTGTGCATAATTACATATGCACTCTAAATCATATGTCATTCCATAATATGTAGGATAAGTTAGCAGTACTGCTTTTGCATCCAAATTTTTATCTATTATATCAATTACATTACTTATAGATATTCCTTTTAAGACATTCGTATCTTCACTTATTTCGCAAAAAACATACTCTATATCTATATCTCCCAAAATACATCCATTTATAACAGACTGATGACAATCCCTATTTACTATTATTTTACTCTTAGGACTACATACTGACATTATCGCAGATTGTATTCCACAACTACTCCCATTTACTAGATAATATGTATAATCACTTTTAAATACTCTTGATGCTTTTTCTTGTGAATTTTTTATAATTCCTTCTGGAAAGTGTAAATTATCGGTTCCTAATATCTCGGTTGTATCCATTTTATACAAATTTTCTAGTATATCTTTATATCCTAATTTTTTATAAATTTGCCCTTTTTTATGACCAGGCATATGAAAAGATATTACATCTTTATTTACAATCTTATTTAATTCATTAATTATAAACATTATTAATAATACTCCTTTTTGCATAATACTTCTTTTTAAAAACTTCAATTCTTATCTATTTTATCATTAAAAAAGAAACAAATTAATATTTTTGTAAAATTAAATACCCCATTCTAAATATTTAGAATGAGGTATCTAACATAAAAGTATAAATTATTCTCTATCATCAGACATTAAGCTTGGTATTAAGTATAATCCAGCTAAACCTACAATGAAGTATATTATTCTACTTATCATTTCATATGTTCCACCAAAAATACTACCTATTAAGTCTGTACCTAGAATACCAATTGCACCCCAGTTAAGTGCACCTATTATAGCTAAAATTAAAGCAACTTTTTTCATTCATATCACTCCTCAAGAATTAAATTTTTATAATAGTCCATAATTCCTGTGTTTAGTTTTCCCGAAATAAAAAAAGAAATACTTATTTTTTTGTTTTTTTTAT
Source organism: Clostridioides sp. ZZV14-6345 (assembly GCF_020657775.1). Taxonomy (NCBI): domain Bacteria; kingdom Bacillati; phylum Bacillota; class Clostridia; order Peptostreptococcales; family Peptostreptococcaceae; genus Clostridioides; species Clostridioides sp. ZZV14-6345. The sequence goes on from NZ_JAGWCX010000040.1 coordinate 37,559, forward strand.
AAAAAACAAAAAAGATTACGTGGCTACGTCCTACTCTCCCAGGCAGTTTCCCACCAAGTACCATCAGCGCTAGAGAGCTTAACTTCTGTGTTCGGAATGGGAACAGGTGTATCCTCTCTGCTATTGTAACCACATAATCTTTATGCTTAATATTTCTATTAAGTTTTTAGAATCTAGTAATACTAGTTTCTTTAGAGTTAACACTCTAAAAACTACACATATATCTTAATGAATGAACATCAAATAAATATTGGTCAAGTCCTCGACCTATTAGTATCGATAAGCTAAATACATTGCTGCACTTACACCTTCGACCTATCAACCAGATAGTCTTTCTGGGGTCTTACCCTTGCGGTGGGAAATCTTATCTTGAAGTTGGCTTCGCGCTTAGATGCTTTCAGCGCTTATCCATTCCGTACATAGCTACCCAGCCATGCCCTTGGCAGAACAACTGGTACACCAGAGGTACGTCCATCCCGGTCCTCTCGTACTAAGGACAGGTCTTCTCAAATTTCCTACGCCTGCGACGGATAGGGACCGAACTGTCTCACGACGTTCTGAACCCAGCTCGCGTACCACTTTAATGGGCGAACAGCCCAACCCTTGGGACCTACTACAGCCCCAGGATGTGATGAGCCGACATCGAGGTGCCAAACCTCCCCGTCGATGTGGACTCTTGGGGGAGATAAGCCTGTTATCCCCAGGGTAGCTTTTATCCGTTGAGCGATGGCCCTTCCACGCAGAACCACCGGATCACTAAGTCCGATTTTCATCCTTGCTCGACCTGTATGTCTTGCAATCAAGCTCTCTTTTGCCTTTACACTCTACGTACGATTTCCGACCGTACTGAGAGAACCTTTGAGCGCCTCCGTTACCTTTTGGGAGGCGACCGCCCCAGTCAAACTGCCCACCTGACAGTGTCCCAAGACCAGATTCATGGCCTATGGTTAGAGTCCCAGTACTACAAGGGTGGTATCCCAAGGATGGCTCCGCCAAAACTGGCGTCCTGGTTTCAAAGCCTCCCACCTATCCTGTACATGTAGTACCAAGACCCAATGTCAAGCTACAGTAAAGCTCCATGGGGTCTTTCCGTCCTGTCGCAGGTATCCGGCATCTTCACCGGAATTACAATTTCACCGAGTCTGTTGTTGAGACAGTGCCCAAATCGTTACGCCTTTCGTGCGGGTCGGAACTTACCCGACAAGGAATTTCGCTACCTTAGGACCGTTATAGTTACGGCCGCCGTTTACTGGGGCTTAAGTTCACTGCTTCGATTGCTCTAACAGATCCCCTTAACCTTCCAGCACCGGGCAGGCGTCAGCTCCTATACATCGTCTTGCGACTTAGCAGAAACCTATGTTTTTGGTAAACAGTCGCTTGGGCCTATTCTCTGCGGCCACCG
>NZ_JAGWCX010000041.1:0-38240 GCF_020657775.1 Clostridioides sp. ZZV14-6345
ACATCCTTCTTCTCCAAAGAATCTATCTAACATTCCACGTTACCTCCTGTTGATATTTTATTGAGCTTTTCGCTCCTAACATATACTATGCATTTGGTTTCCATTTTGCTAATGTATTTTTATTATTTTTTTAATTTTTTAATCTAAACTAAAAAAGGCAAAACCACAACTTGTATAAGTTACTGGCTTTGCCTATTTAATAATCAATATTTTTTAGCAACAACAACCATCATCGAAGTTAAATAATAACAATACTATTAATATAACCCATATCCATATATTGTCATCGCATAATAAGTCTTCTAAAATATCTGTACATAATAATAAGAATACTATAACTATTATTATCAGCATTTTATTACCAAAAAATCCTTCGCATCCTCCAAAGAAACGTTCCATATTGTCTTCTAATTTTGTCATAACTAATCCTCCTTGAATCATTAAGAGACTAAGTTTTGTCTCTTTAATTAAATATATGTAGTAATAGACAGATAAGTTACTTCTAAAAAATTTTTATTTATTAGTTTATTTATTTCTTTTTCTCCAAGTTTATTGTATCTATCAACTTCATCTAGATAATCTTTTTTCTCTTCTGATATAGTATAAATTAAACTTTCAATTGATTTTATTTTGTATGCTTTATATCTTTCTATCAAGAATGATGTTTTTGAATTTTCTATTCCTTTCTTTACATTCATTAATCTTGATATGTAATCTTCTTTTTCATTAGATACATAACTCTCTTTTTCAGCTACATCTTCAAGGATTAAATTAGTCTCCATTACGTAGTCCTCTATACGTTGCATATCTAAAGTTATTGAATTATAATAAAAATTTACTGCTATAAGTAAAAACATTCCTACTGATGTTAGTAATAGTCCTACATATTTCATAGCATTTCCTCCTAAGTTATATTTGTTATCAATAAAGTTTATTCAGCAAATAAGACTTTATTACTACCTTTATAAAATTTTATTATTTTTTATAGATTCCATATTGAAAAATTCTTGATATTATATTAAACTAACATTAAAATTAATTAAAACTGCTTTAGGAGGCTTAAAATGTTTGAAAAAATAAAAGAAATAATAGCAGAACAATTAGGGGTAGACAATTTAGATGAGATAACTATGGAAGCATCTTTAATGGATGACTTAGAAGCTGATTCATTAGATGCTGTTGAAATTATAATGGCTCTTGAAGACGAGTTTGGAATAGAAATACCAGACGAGGAAGCTGAAAATTTTAAATGTATTGGTGATATATGTAAATATATTGAAGAAAACAAATAATATCGTTTTGTCTACAAATATAAATAGTCTGTGTAAACTTTTACATGATAAATTATATCAAAGTTCACACAGACTACATTACGTTTATTTACAATATATAGAAAATATACACTATTGTATTTAATTTATATAAGTATATAAATTACTTAAATCAAAATTACTTTTCTTCATAAAACGTTACATTCTTTATTATTATATCTATAGTCCCATCTTGATTTTGTTTTACAGTGTACTTCATTGGGTCTTCAAAATCGGTTAGGTTTCCTTTTATATCAAAACCATTATCTGTTTTTATACTTCTTTTTTTAAGTTTTTTCTCAACCCATTTTTTATCTATACTAAAACTTTCATCGAGACCTTTCTCTTCCATATGCTCTTTAAAGCTATCTTTTAACTCATCATCTTTAATTGAATTATCAACAAAATCATTTATATCAACTTCATGTTTTTCCTTTAGTGTATAATTTAATATACTTCTTACATCTTCAGCTTGCTTTATATCATTGCTAAGAGCATTGGTTATCCAATTTTCAGCTGTATTTTTAAATACTTTTGTCTTATACTTATCATCATCTATTTTTTTAGCATTTAAAAATTCTGTCACAAACTTTGATTCTGAACCTTCTTTTTCCGCATCCTTATCTAAAAGTCTTAAATGAAACTCATCATTTATACCACTTAAACTAATCAACGCTCCTTGCTTTTGTCTTAGAGTCTCTGGAATACCAATCTCATTTGAAACCATTTGAATATTGAATTTATCATCTATAAATTCAATTGAATGAGTGTACAACTTTTTATAATCTAATTTCAATATAGCTACACTCTTTTCATCTTTAATAGTATATAAACAAATTGCCAAATCACAAGATTCTAGTGCCGCATTGATTTTCATAACATCAAACAAGTAAGATGCAATTTCCTTAGAATTTTTTAAAAAAGTACTTTCATCATATATTATTTGTTCACAACAGTTTTTAATTAGATTATCATTATAATCTTTAAAAACACCTTTTCTTAAATCCTCATCCTTTGCAATTCTTTTTATAGACTTCTGGAAAAAACCATCTACTTCTTGATTAACTTTACCTTCAAAGTCGTTTAATATTGGAACATCACTATTTTTATCCAAAACATGTATTATAAACTTATGTATTATCATATATATCACCCCATTATCTTAATTTCGATATTAGCTCTTTCATATCCTCTGGTATATCTGCTTTAAATTTTAATTTTTCTTTTGTCCTTGGTTGTTTAAACTCCAGCTTGTATGCATGGAGTGCTTGCCTATTTATAAGCTCTTCATCTATGCACCCATATAACTCATCACCTATTATTCCATGACCTATATGAGCCATATGAACTCTTATTTGATGTGTTCTACCAGTTTCTAATCTTACTTCTAGTACAGTTGCATTTTTTAGTCTTTCTACTACTTTATAATGAGTAATAGACGCTTGTCCTCTTTCATCTATTATCCTTTTTATTGAATCCTCTGTAGGTCTATAAATCGGCTCATTTATAGTTCCCTCATCTTCTTCTATAATCCCACTAACTACTGCTATATACGTTTTTTCAACTTTATTTTCACTCATTGCTGTAGACATAGTATGATGCGCATAAGCATTTTTTGCTACTATAACTAGTCCTGAAGTATTCATATCTAACCTATTTACAAATCGTATTTTTACGTTTTCTTTTTGATTATCTATATAGTAACTAATACCATTTGCTATTGTTTTATCATAGTGACTTTTTGTTGGGTGAACTACCATAAATGGAGGTTTATTTACCATAATTATATCAAAATCATCATATATTATTTGTAAATTTAAATTTTGAGGTTCAAATTTTGCTTTTTCCTCTTCTATCTTTACTTCTATTAAATCACCATAATAGACTTTTAAACTCGGCTTTTTATACACCCCGTTTACTAAGACACTCTTTTCTCTCTTCATTTTTGATAATGACCTAACTGAAAAATTTAGTTTGTCCAATAAAACTTCTTTTAAAGTCATTTCTTCTTCATTTGTATACGATATGAGATTATATCTTTGATTTTCTTTTTTAAACAAACTTTTACCTACTTTCTTTTATTTCTTAAAAATCATGATATTATATATTTTACACTATTTTTGTTTAATAGATAATAATTATTTTTAACTATAAAAACCTGTAAGAATAACAAACAGTTATTCTTACAGGTTAAATTCATAGTTAAATATTTAATTTATAAAAATTATAATCTAAAACTATCTCTTAACTATTAGAGTAGTTCCCATTCCACCACCTATACAAAGTGTAGCAAGACCAGTTTTAGCATCTCTTCTCTTCATTTCATATAAAAGTGTAGTAAGTATTCTTGCTCCTGAGCATCCTATTGGATGTCCTATAGCTATTGCTCCACCATTAACATTAACTTTAGCCATATCTATATTTAAGTCTTTTACTACTGCTATAGATTGAGCAGCAAATGCCTCATTAGCTTCAACTAAATCTATATCTTCAATAGTCATATTAGCAACTTCTAAAGCTTTCTTAGTTGCTGGAACTGGCCCATATCCCATTATTTTAGGGTCAACACCAGCTGTTCCATAAGAAACTATAGTTGCAAGAGGCTCTATTCCTAGTTCTTCAGCTTTTTCTTTAGCCATTACTACTAGCATAGCAGCACCATCATTGATTCCTGATGCATTACCAGCAGTAACTGTTCCATCTTTTTTAAATGCAGGTCTTAACTTAGCAAGTTTTTCCATTGTAGTACCAGATTTAATATATTCATCTTTATCTACTACAGTGTCACCTTTTCTTCCTTTTATAACAACAGGAACTATTTCTTCATCAAATTTTCCTTCAGCTTGAGCTTTTTCAGCTTTATTTTGACTTGCAAGAGCTAGTTCATCTTGTTCTTCTCTAGTTATATTCCATTGCTCAGCTATATTTTCAGCAGTAATACCCATGTGATAGTTATTGAATATATCTGATAATCCATCTTTTATCATTGAATCAACAAAAGCAGCATCACCCATTCTCGCACCATATCTAGCACTTGGTACTAAATAAGGAGACATACTCATATTTTCAGCTCCACCAACTAGCATTATATCAGCATCGCCTAATGCTATAAGTTGAGATGCCATTGAAACAGATCTTAATCCAGAACCACAAACTATATTTATAGTCATAGCTGGCTTTTCTACTGGTATTCCTGCTCCTAATGCTATTTGTCTTGCTATATTTTGTCCAAGACCTGCTGTAAGTACTCCACCTAAAAGAGATTCATCTATCATATCTGGAGTTATATTAGCTCTTTTTATAGCTTCTTTAGCTGCTGTTATACCTAACTCTACTGCTGAAACTGATTTAAATGCTCCTCCAAAACTTCCTACTGCTGTTCTAGCTGCACTGGCAATTACTACTTCTCTCATATTCATTACCCCCATTAAATTATATTTTTATCAGATGTCCGAAATTTTTTTAAACAGTATTATTTAAATTGTTAATTCCTAAATTCTTATTTATTGTAATCATAGAATCCTATCTTAGTTTTTCTTCCTAATTGATTAGCTCTAACCATTTTAGCTAAAAGTGGATGAGGTCTATATTTAGTATCTCCAAACTCAGTATATAAAACGTTCATTATAGCTAAAACAACGTCTAACCCTATTAAGTCACCTAATGCTAATGGTCCCATTGGATGGTTTGCTCCTAATTTCATAGCTTCATCTATTTCTTCTTTACTTGCAACACCATCTGCATATATACCAACAGCTTCATTTATCATAGGTATAAGTATTCTGTTTACTACAAATCCAGGAGATTCAGATACGTCTACTGGCACTTTATTGATACTCTTAGATAATTCAAATACTGTATCAAAAGTAACTTTTGATGTTAATTGACCACTTATAACTTCAACTAATTTCATCATAGGAACTGGATTGAAGAAATGCATTCCTATAACTTTATCTGGTCTATTAGTAGAAGAAGCTATTTCTGTTATAGATAATGATGAAGTATTTGTTGCTAGAATAGTATCTTCTTTGCATAATTCATCTAATAGTTTGAAAACATCTTTCTTTATGTTCATATCCTCTACAGATGCTTCTATTATTAAATCCATATCTTTTAAATCTTCATAGTTAGTAGTTGAGCTAACATGACTTAATATTTCTGCTTTTGTAGCTTCATCCATTTTTCCTTTAGTAACTAACTTAGTTAAATTTTTGTCTAATAAGCCTAAACATTTATCTATAGCACCTTGAGTTCTACTCTTTAAACATACATCATGACCACAACTTGCAAAAGTTTGTACAATACCGCTTCCCATAGTTCCACTACCTATTACAGCTAATTTCATAGTTATAACCTCCTGTTATTTTAGTATTTATATTCTGTTAACTAGATTAAAATACTATTCAATCTAGTTAACAGCAAATATATTTTTAATTAGATTTTTACCCTTTTATAAAGTTAGCTTCTCTTTTTTCAACAAAAGCTGACATTCCTTCTTTTTGGTCTTTAGTTGAAAAACAAAGACCGAATAAATTAGATTCTATATCTATTCCAGTATTTATATCAGTTTGAGCACCAAGTTGTATTGCTTCTTTAGAGTATCTAACTGCAAGTTGAGCATTTTTAGTTATTATCTTAGCTAGTTTCTCAACTTCTTCTATTAAAACGTCTGGCTCAACGACTCTATTTACTAACCCTATTTTTTCAGCTTCATCAGCTTTTATAACTTGACCTGTAAAGATTAATTCTTTTGCTTTTGCCATTCCAACCAATCTTGTAAGTCTTTGAGTTCCTCCATACCCTGGAGTTATTCCAAGAGTTACTTCTGGTTGACCAAACTTAGCTTTAGTAGATGCAATTCTTATGTCACACGCCATTGCAAGTTCGCATCCTCCACCTAAAGCAAATCCATTTACAGCGGCAATCACTACTTTTTTACTACTCTCTATTTCTCCAAAAGCTTTAGCTCCTAAGCTACTAAAATCTTTAGCAGCTACAGCATCTAAATCCTTCATGTATGCAATATCTGCTCCAGCTACAAATGCCTTTCCTTCCCCTGTCAATATTACAACATCAATAGTTTCATCATTATTAATATCTACAAATACTTCATAAAGTTCTTCTAAAGTTTTTGAATTTATTGCATTAAGGGCTTTAGGTCTATTCATTTTCACTGTACATATATTTCCATCTACTTCAACAGCTACATTCTCATAAACTTTAACATCACTTGTACTCATAATACCCTCCCCAAGAAATTAGTTAGCTAAAACTTCACCTTTTTCTTTTGCAACACTTAACTGACTGATAAGTTCTGGAAGTACTTTATGAACATCTCCAACTATACCAACATCAGCATACTTAAATATTGGAGCCTCTGGATTTTTATTTATAGCAACTATAAACTCAGCATCTTCCATCCCAGCTATATGTTGTATTGCTCCAGATATACCACATGCTATATAAAGGTCTGGTCTTACAGTTTTACCAGTTTGACCAACTTGTCTTGCTTTATCTAACCATCCTGCATCTATAGTGGCACGAGAGCCAGAAACTTCTCCGCCCATGATTTCAGCTAATTCATAAAGTATGTCTAAGTTTTCTTTTCCACCCATTCCACGTCCAGCAGAAACTAATATCTTAGCATCTTCTATTTTAACTTGCTTTTTAGCTTCTTTTATTACTTCTACAACTTGAACTAATTTATCAGCATCATTAAATTCTACCTTGAAACGATTGATTACAGCTTCTTTAGTTTCATCAGGCTCATTCTTCTTCATAACTCCTGGTCTAACTGTAGACATTTGAGGTCTGAAGTCTTTACAAACTATTGTTGCCATTATGTTTCCACCAAAGGCAGGTCTTGTCATTAATAATAATTTTGTATCTTCAGCTACTGCAAGACCTGTACAGTCAGCAGTAAGACCTGTATGTATTCTAGCAGAAACTCTAGGTGCTAAATCTCTACCTATTGAAGTTGCACCAAATAATACAACTATTGGGTCAGCTGCTTTTATTGCTTCATAAGCTGCTTTTGTATATGGTTCAGTTGTATACACTGCTAAAGCTTCATCATCTACTACTATTACTTCGTCTGCACCATAATGTGCTAATGTATCTATTAAACCTTCTACCTTACTTCCTAAAAGTAATGCAGAAACTTTTGTATCATAATCTTTTGCTATTTCTGTAGCCTTTCCTAGTAATTCTAAAGAAACAGATTGAATTACATTTTCTCTTTGTTCTATTACTACTAAAACGTTACCCATTCTTTATCCCCCCTTAATTATATGATATACTTCTCTTTTAATTTATCTATGATAATTCCAGCTGATGTTTTCGCATCTTCATTGTATATTGTACCAGCTGGTTTAACTGATTTTGTAAATGATTTAAATACACTAGTTGGAGAACCTTTAAGACCTAAATTAGAAGGGTCAACTTCTATGTCTTTTACAGTCCATGTTTCTACTACATCATTTTCGAAAGCATCATATATTCTTCCAACTTTCATGTATCTTGGTGTGTTCATATCTTTAAGAGTTGTTATAAGGCATGGCATTTTAACTTTTAAGTCATGGCAACAATCTTCAAATTGTCTTTTTACTAATACATATTCACCTTCAGTTTTTATTTCTTCAGCATATGTTATTGATGGAAGATTTAAATGTTCAGCTATTTGAGGTCCAACTTGCGCAGTATCTCCATCTATCGCCTGTCTTCCAGCTATTATAATATCAAAATCTATATTTTTTAATGCCCCTGCTAATGCTGATGAAGTTGCCCAAGTATCAGCACCTGCAAATGCTCTATCTGTTAATAATATTCCTCTATCTGCACCCATTGCTAAAGCTTCTTTTAAAGCCATATCTGCTTGAGGAGGTCCCATTGTTATAACTGTTACATGAGCACCCATTTCTTCTTTTAATTTTATAGCTTCTTCTAGACCTGCTTTATCATCAGGGTTTATTATACTTGGTACTCCATCTCTAATTAAAGTACCTGTATTAGGATCTAGTTTAACTTCTGTTGTATCTGGAACTTGTTTTATACAAACGACTATATTCATAAATCCTTCCTCCATATCTCTTTTAATATCGACCTATTGTGTATATTTTAATATTTATCTATTTTAATATTTATCTATTTTAATAATTTTCCTGAAATAACCATTCTTTGAACTTCACTAGTTCCTTCATATATTTCAGTTATCTTAGCATCTCTCATCATTCTTTCCACTGGATAGTCACGAGTGTATCCATATCCACCATGAAGTTGTACAGCTTTTGTAGTAACTTCCATAGCTGTCTCAGCTGCAAATAATTTTGCCATTGCTGCTTCTACTCCATAAGGTTTTCCTAAGTCTTTATTTATAGCTGCTTGATATACAAGATGTCTAGCCGCTTGTACTTTAACTTCCATATCAGCTAATTGGAATTGTGTATTTTGGAATTTTGATAATGGTCTACCGAACTGTACTCTTTCTTTTACATATTTAACTGTTTCATCAATAGCTCCTTGTGCTAAACCTAAAGCTTGTGCAGCTATACCAATTCTACCACCATCAAGAGTAGACATAGCTATTTTAAATCCTTGACCTTCTTTTCCAAGTAAATTTTCTTTAGGTATTCTACAATCTTCAAATATTAATTCACTAGTAGCTGAACCTCTTATACCCATTTTCTTTTCTTTAACTCCAAAGCTAAATCCAGGAGTTCCTTTTTCAACTATAAATGCTGATATTCCTTTATTACCCTTAGATTTATCAGTCATTGCCATTACTACATATATATCACCAGCTATTGCATTTGTTATAAATATTTTTGAGCCATTAAGTATGTATTCATCTCCATCTAAGACAGCAGTTGTTTGTTGTCCAGACGCATCTGTCCCAGCATTAGGCTCAGTAAGACCAAATGCGCCTAATTTTTCTCCACTTGCTAATGGTCTTAAGAATTTTTGTTTTTGTTCTTCATTTCCATATTGATATATAGGCCATGAACCAAGAGATGTATGAGCTGATAATATAACTCCTGTAGTACCACAAACTCTAGACAATTCTTCAACTGCCATTATATATCCTACAGTGTCTCCACCTTCTCCACCATATTCTTTTGGATATGGTATACCCATCATTCCTGCTTTTGCCATCTTTTCCACTGTTTCATAAGGAAATCTTTCTTCTTCATCAAGTTCTGTTGCTAAAGGTTTAACTTCATTTTCAGCGAAGCTTACATATAGCTCTTTAAGCATCTCATATTTTTTAGAATTTAAATCCATAATAGCCTCCTCAGTATTTTATAAATATTTTATTTTCATTTATTAATTAAAATCTCGGCAGCATCTATAATAAAGTATTTGAATATACGTCGAGAAATTTATTACCTTAATTAAAGTCCGCCCTATATTTATACGTGATTATACTAACCAATTATGACATTAATTTAATTATAAATTGTTAATTTAAAATCAACTACACTTAAAAAAAATCTCGATTTTTGGAATTTTATGAAATTTCAAACTATAATAAGATTTATTTTGCAATGCTTATAGATAAAATAATTTGTTTACGATATTTATATCAGGGTATGTTAGATAGTAAACATTGTCTATATAACTGTTTTTTAGCCATATACAGAAATTTTTTATCGTATAAAAATTATTTTAATAGAGCTAAATAATCACAATTTTATCTGATTATTTTTTATTTTTAAATATCTTACATCTATAATAGTATCACTCAAAGGATAATTTTTCAATAATTTCTAATTATTTTTTTAACAATATTTATTACATTTTTTCCACTTTTTTGTCATTTTTTTATTGTTTTGAAGAAAAATCAGAATTTTTTAACTTCATTTTGGATTATTAGTTTAAATTAGATTATTCTCTTAGATTTATAAATATTTGCTCAAAAAAACTATCTCTGTATACATCGTATACAGAGATAGTTTTTTACTAATTTCCATTAAGTTAACTATATTTTTTACCAATTTTTACAAACATCTACCCATTTTTCACACTTAGAAAACTTTTCCATTTCTTCGCATGTAAGTTCTATTGCGGAATTACTACTTCCACATGCAGGAAATACTGTATCAAATCTTTTCATTGAATCATCTAAATACACTTTTAGAGAATTCTTTAGGCCAAATGGACAAACACCACCAATAGCATGTCCAGTAAAATCCAAAACTTCTTTTGGTGTCAGCATTTTAGCCTTACAACTAAATTCAGCCTTATACTTCTTATTATCAATCTTAGCATCACCAGCTGTTACAACTAAAATTGCATCATCACCTATTTTAAATGAAAGTGTCTTAGCTATTCTTGCTGGAATAACTCCTGCCGCTTCAGCTGCAAGTTCCACAGTAGCACTAGATTGCTCAAATTCTAATATACTATCTTCTCTTCCAAACTGTTTAAAATACTCTCTTACATTACTTATTGACATCAAATCTGCCTCCTAATCTGAATGTTTATAAATTTAATATTATTCTTAATTATATCTATGATTGATTCATTTTTCAATTTTTTAAAATCATTCCATAATATTAGCATTCCATACATCATTATTTTTTCCAACTACTAAATACAATCCTTTCGCCATTGGAATATCGACAATATATTCTCCCTTATATTCGACACTCATACCAGACTCATTAAAGTACCTATAATCAAAATTTAATCCTCTTGGAATTACAAAATCAACATAACCTTGATCATTTGGTTTTATTCCATATTCTAGAGTTTTTGCAGTTATAGAATTCTTTTCATTAAATAAATCTACATTTACATAGGAAGAACATTTATTTATTCCTTTTTTATTTTCTACACAATTTTCAAACTTCATTTTAGCACTGTTTAACTTATAACTATATTTACTATTATTGCTTATTTTAAACCTTACAATAGTACCAATATCCCTACTTCTTCTGCTATCAAAATCAAAAACAATCTCCTCTAAATGATTTATTTCATAATCTTTGACACTTACCATATCTCTATATACTAATTTATTTATAGCTATGAATAGTGTAAAAATCCCCAAAATAAAAAATGAAACTTTTATAAACTTATTCATTTCTATTCTCCTTATATTTTGTGCTATTGTGCTATAATATTAATTAAAATTTTAATAATTAAACTTATTCTTTTTTGAAATCTTAATAGAAAAATACATCGATATTATAAAAATTATTATTGTTAAAAATGTTATGCTATATAAATTTATATATTTAGTATTAGTCATATCAGTTACATAATTTGAAAGATACACTCCTCCAACTTTACTATAATTAAAATGCTTTACTTGATATACAATCATACTAATCGTCCTCAAAAGACTTCCATATACAAAGTAAATTAAAATACTTACTATAAGACCACAAACTTTCATTTTTCCATATCCAAACTTAAAAATTAAAGGAAGTAAAACTGCCAAAATTGCTAAAAATATATTTACAGAAAAAAATACATCATTTAAAACCATATTTCTAAAGAATACTAGTGATGTCAATTTACTTATTAAGGACACAATTGCTGTTACAGAAATTATCAGCCCTACACCCAATAAATATTTTGAGTAAACTATGTCTTCTATACTGACTGGCATACTCCTTATAAAAATCCTTGAATCATTCTCATAATCACATTCAAACGTATTTATAAATATTAAATAACTCACAGCAATACTTACTGTATAATATGAAATTGAATTAAGGAAAAAATAAAACACAAAAAATAGCAATATGTACTTTAAATTACGGATACCATCTGAACTAATCCCTATTATTAAATCTTTCCTTATTAAATTGAACATTATTTCACCTCATTTACATAATAATACATTAGTTCTTCTATAGTAGGATTTTTGACCTTATGCTTATCAATTTCTATCAATAGGCTTTTTACTTTCAAGCTATCTCCAACTTTAACAAGTGCCTCATTATAATATTTATACTCTTTCACACCAACTATATTTTCTTTGATTGATTCTAATTCTGCTTTATTTGCCCTAATTATTTTATATTCCTGTTCTATCAATTCTTTCTTAACTGTAAAAATCTGATTTCCTTTATTTATAAAAACAAGATAATCAGCAACTTTAATTAGATTGTCGGTGTTATGAGTAGAGACTATAACACTGCTGTTTCCATTTTTCACAAAATCTTTTAAATACTGCATTATTTCAGTTCTCACAATTGGGTCTATCCCAGCAGTTGGTTCATCCAAAATCAATAATTTAGCATCATGACTAAGTGCACTTGACAACATAAGTTTTTCAGATTGACCTTTAGATAAATTTTTAATATGTATATTTTCTTCTATCTCAAACTTATTAAGGTATTCATCAAATCTTTCTCTATCAAAATTCTTATAAAATAAAGAAACTATTCTTCTAAATTCCTTAACCTTTAAATGTGGATAAAATTGTAAAGAATCATATACAAAACCAATATTGTTTTTAAAGCTTATTGGAGAATTTTCAATAGTTTCATTACAAAGCTCAATTTCGCCTTCATCTGCATCAATAATCCCCATTATAAGTTTTATTAAAGTCGTTTTTCCAGAACCATTTGGTCCTATAATCCCAACAATGTCTCCTTCCTTTAACTCTAAGTTTATATTATTTAACTTGAATTTTCCTAATTTTTTTGTGATATTCCTTATGCTAAACACATCTTCACCTCTTATGCATTTTTTTATACCCACCTATACATATTTTAACACATTCACTACAAAGGTCATTTATAAATTTATAAATTAAGAATTATAAAACTATGTTATAATACAAAGTATGAAGAGGTGAATATATGAAAAGAATTATAACTATAAATACAAACCAATTAAATAAGTCTCTTGAGACTAAAGAACTCTTAACTAGAAAACTTATCAAAGCTGGCTTTGAAGTGTATTCAGATATTTATCCAGATACAGAGCTCATTATATCAATTGGTGGTGATGGCTCTTTTTTAAGAACAGTTAGAGATTTCGATTTTCCTGAGATTCCTATAATGGGAATAAATACAGGGCATCTGGGGTTTTTTCCTGATATTTTACCAGATAAGATTGATAGCTTTATTGAAGCTTATACAAAAAAAGATTATATTATTCAAGAAATGTCACTTCTTAATGCAGAAGTATATACAACTACTAGTGGTTCTAATATGCTTGCTGTAAATGAGGTTGTTATAAGAGGAGACAAGTCTAGGACTATACACCTAAATTTAAGCCTTGATGATAAACATATACAAAATTTTAGTGGAGATGGTATGATTATTTCTACTTCCACTGGTTCGACAGCCTATAACTATTCTGCTGGAGGTAGTATTGTTGATATAAATCTTGAACTTATGCAGATTACACCTTTACATCCGATAAATACTAATGCATATAGGTGCTTTACATCAAGTATAATATGTTCAAATGAATCTGTTATAAAAATTGCACCCGAATATAGATTTGAAGATTCTGTATTGATTGTCGTTGATGGAGTTGAACACAGATTTAGACAAATCGAAAACATAAAAGTTAGTATATCTGATGCAAAAATAAAATTACTTAGGATGTCAAACTACGAGTTTTGGCATAGAGTATCTGAAAAATTTTTATAGACTGAACTTAGGAGGATTTTAAATATGAAAATAGGAATAATGAGTGATACTCATGGTAGTTTACTTTACTTTGAAAAAGCGTTAAATGTATTGTCTGATTGTGACGTTCTATTACATGGTGGAGACGTCTTATATCATGGTCCTAGAAATGAAATTCCAGAAGGATATAATCCTAAAAAATTCATTGAGGTATTAAATAAATTAGAAAATATTATGATTGTAAAAGGAAACTGTGATGCAGATGTTGACCAAATGGTAATACAACATCCTATTCAGAGTCCCTATGTCATGAGCCAGTTTGGTGAAATTAGAATTATATTGAACCATGGCTATACAGAATCAGAAGAAGAAATTATTGACAAAGCAAAGAAAATGGGTGCTGACATATTAGTTTTAGGACATACTCATGTAAAAAAGCTATACATGGATGATAATTTAATAGTAATAAATCCAGGAAGTACTTCTATCCCAAAAGATGGAAGCCATTCTGTTGCAATTATAGATATCATAAAAACTGATGATGAAGATGAGCTTGAACTTGATATCAACTTAATTGACATCAATACTGGGAATATAATAAATATTAATGATTAGTAAACTTTCAATAAAAATAAAGTAAACTTTAATTTGTTAAATTCATAATAAAAAACAAGTAAACCATTTTATTTCTTCTCAACTAGAAATTTAAGTACAATACCTTAAACTTCAAATTAAATAGAATCTGGTTTACTTGTTTTATTCTATACTATATTGAAATATAACTTAGTTTACTTGTTTTTATTATATATTATATTGAAGCATAACTTAGTTTCCCTTCTCTTATTATATATTAATTTTGATTTACACAATATTACTGTAATGCTAATGCTTCTGTATATGGCTTACTATTCTTACCTCCACCAACTTGTACAAATTTATCAGCCTTTACTTTTTTTATAAAACTTTTCTGTGCACTACTTAAACTTCCACTTGCAAGGATTACAGGTGACTTTGTTTTTGAAGCTAATACTCCAGCAGCAAGCCCATCAACTAAATCGGCTTCTCTACCACTTCCATCTTTTGCAAAATACATATTATTAACCTTACTTGACTTGCCATAAAATTTTTCTAAGACTTTAGCATTTGTATCTTTTCTATCTGTTCCTGCTAGTCTTTCTGAATTTATTAATTGTCCTTCAAGTTTTTTACTTATACTATACTCTCCACCTACTATGTATGTCTCAGTTGAGTTTTGTGTAATAAAGTTCTTCGCTTCACTTCTTATACTATCTTTACCTGTATATATTATAGCCATATTATCACTTGCTGCTGGACTTGATATTGAAGTTGCATCTGCTAGCCCATTATATCCATTAACCACTGCCACTTTTGAAACACCTAAATCACCAGTATCATCTAACTGCTTAGTAAGGAGTAAAGATGTCTCTTCTCTATCTGCTCCACCAATTCTACTAACTAACACTCCTATATCTTCAAGAGATTCTTTTACACTTGATGAAATAGCTCCTTCACTTCCAATTAAAATAACTTCTGCTGGATTAAGCCTCTTTATTTCATCTGTTACATTCTCTGGTATACTGTTTTTATTGGTAAGTAGTATTGGTGCATCCAACTTACTTGCCAAAGGAGTTGAAGCCAATGCATCTGGCAATGAATTTGAGTTAACTAGAAACACACTTTCTGAACCATTGTTCCATCCACTTTGAGATATTTTTATGGCTGTATCAAATCTATCTTCACCAATTAGCGTTTCCTCCTTTGGAGATTTTCTGTTTTGAAGATAATGACTCATATCTACCTGTTTATTTTGATTTTTACTAGTGGTGTCTGCATATACACAACTTGGCATCATAATCCCAAATGAAAGTGCAAATGCTATTATTTTTTTAGATTTAATTTTCAATACAATTCCCCCTTTTAAATGTCAATACCTATTGATATCCATATTTCTTATTGATACCCTAAACTAAAAATAATTATCTTTTATAAAAATAATCATAAAAATAGCTATACCATTTCAAATACAATACAAGCTTATAATCAGCCTGACTTATAAAGAGTGATATAGCTATTATAACTTTAAATACTTAATTTTTGAATACTTTTTAACTAAACTCTTTCAGCATATTTTTCAGCTATTCTTACAATTAATCTAGTAGCTTTCTCCATAGAACTAGCTGGTATACACTCATTTTTTCCATGGAAGTTTAATCCACCAGTAAAGATATTTGGACAAGGTAGCCCATTAAAAGATAACCTTGCTCCATCAGTACCTCCTCTTACAGGCACTAGACGTGGATTTATATCTAACTCCTCCATAGCTTCTTTAGCTATATCAACTATAAACATAACTGGCTCAATCTTTTCTTTCATATTATAATAAGAATCTTTTAAATCTAATTCTACTCTATTATCATATTTTTTATTTATTTTTTCTATATTTTCTATCATAATAGATTTTCTCTGTTCAAATTTTTCTTTGCAATGGTCTCTAATAATATAAGACATACTTACATTTTCAACATTTCCACCTATAGAATTTAAATGCCAAAATCCTTCATACCCTTCTGTTGTTTCTGGTCTTTCATTTGCTGGAAACATTTCTGATATTTCAGTAGCTATATGTATAGCATTTACCATTTTATTTTTAGCTGAACCTGGATGAACATTTCTACCATGTATAGTAATAGTTGCATTTGCTGCATTGAAGTTTTCACATTCAAGTTCTCCAACTATTCCTCCATCCAAAGTATATGCATATTTTGCTCCAAATTTTTCAACATCAAATAAATCAGCACCTCTACCAATTTCTTCATCTGGTGTAAATCCTATTTTTATATCTCCATGTTTAATTTCTGGATGATTTATTAGATATTCTATTGCAGTTACTATTTCAGCTATACCAGCTTTATCATCAGAACCAAGTAATGTTGTTCCATCAGTAACTATTAAGTCATCCCCTTTAAATTCTGCTAACTCTGGAGAATCCTTTACATATGTAACAACATTTAATTCTTCATTTAAAACTATGTCTTTTCCATCATAGTTTTCTATTATTCTTGGCTTAATATCTTTTCCACTAACATCTTCAATTGTATCTAAATGTGATATGAACCCTATAGTATCCACACCTTCAGTATTCCCTTTTAAAGTAGCCATTACATAACTATTTTCATCTAAACTCACATCATCAATCCCCATTGTCTTTAGCTCTTCAACTATATACTTAGCTAAAACTCTTTGACCTTCTGAAGATGGACAATCTTCACATTGAGAATTAGATGTTGTATCAAATGATACGTATTTTAAAAATCTTTCTACTACTTTTTGTTTCACATACATACCCTCTTTCTTATAATATTAATAAAAAATTTTATTTGTAAGTGAATAAAATTTTATTAAAAAAATCTCTAAATTATTATAATTAAAAAATATCCACCTTCTTAAGTATATCATGCATACATACCAAACCCAAACAAAAAATTACGCCAATTATTCCTTTTACTTGGATTCCAATAAAAATCGCAGCTAGCGTAGCTAATGGATTTAGTCCAACATTTACTGATACTAGTTTAGGTTCAAGTATTTCTCTAATTAAAGATAAGGTAAAAAATATTATAGTCATACTTATAGCTATAAAATAATTTTTTATAAGAAAATAGTAAACAATTATTGGAAAGTATATTGTTATTATCCCAAGAAATGGAATTAAATCCATTAAAGCTCCTACAAACCCTACTATTAGACCATATTTCAATCCAAATAAAACAAAACTTCCCCAGATTGCAAAAAATGTTATAGCCATTAGTATTGTATAGGCCCTTATATATCCAACAAGAGAAATACCTGCCTCTTTTTTTACATTTTTCACCTTATTTCTGACATCAACAGTAAACATATCATAAAAACCATTTTCAATCTTATCTAAGTCTTTTGCTATAAAATATGTAGCAATAAACAAAGTAATTATAAATATTATAATGTATGGAATAGAAGTAGCCAGTCCAAGTATACTAGTAAGAAGATTTTTTGTAATTTGCATTACTTCTCCACTGAATTTATTTACTAATTGTTCTACATCAAAGTTGGCTATTTCTTGAAACGATTTCATAAAGTCATTTATCTTATTTAAGAAATACATAATATTATTGCTTATATCCTCAGGGTTAGCAGATATATTATTTAAAAATCCCATTAATTCTTTTACTGAATTTATTACTATGATTGTAGTAACTGTACTAACTACAGCTACTGCAAGAAAACTTAAAACGAGTGTAGATATACCTTTGTTTATATGGAACTTGTTTTCTAATTTTTGCGATATAGGATTAATCATAAGCGCTATTATACCACCTAAAAAAAATGGAGCTATGTATGGAAAAGCTTTGTAAATAAAAACGAATGACAATGTATATATACAAAAAAAGATAGTGTTATTTTTTAACTTATATAAAAAATTACTTTCTAATATGCTCATCTTAAAATCTCCTTTCTTCTAATTTATATTTTTATTTTGTCCATTTCATACTAGTTTTATTTGAATATAAAATAAAAATAAGTGCATGAATATAAAAGTTAGCTTCTATATTCATGCACTTAAGATAAATTTAAGAACATTATTACATTATGTATATATTCTTATTTTTTTAATTCTATTTTTTTCGATACTTTCTATACAAAATCTTATATTATCGACTTCAATTACTTCATTCTCTTCTGGCAATCTGCTTAAGTGCCCAATTATAAATCCACCTATAGAATCAAACTCCTCAGATTCTAAATTTACACCAATAAGTTCATTGACATCACCAATTTTAGTACTTCCATCTACAATATACTCATCTTCTTTTATAACTTGTATTTCATCTTCTTCTTCATCATATTCATCCTCTATATCTCCAACAATTACTTCTACTAAATCTTCTATAGTTAAAAGTCCAGATGTTCCACCATACTCATCTACAACTATAGCCATCTGGCTTTTTTCAAGTTTCATCTCTTCAAGAAGTTGTGTTATTTTTTTGAACTCATATGTGAAAAAAGGCTCTCTCATATAATTTTTAATATCAAATGACTCTATTTCTTCATCAGATAAAAATATAATATCTTTTATATTAAGTATTCCTACAATATCATCTATAGTTTCTTCATACACAGGCATTCTACTTAGTTTTTCAGTCTTAAATACCTGTATTATCTCATCATAACTATCTTCCATATCTATAGCTACCATATCTATTCTTTGTATCATTGCATTTTTAGCTTGCATATCTCCAAATTCAAATACATTGTTTATGATTTCTCTTTCTTCCATTTCAAGGACGCCTTCTTCATGACTTACATTTACCATAGTCTTTAATTCTTCTTCAGTTATGAATGATTTAGCTCCTTTGTTTGTTATACCAAGTAATTTAAATATAACATTTGTGATTATGTTAAATATCCATACTATTGGTCTTAATACAAATATAATTGCTTTTATAGGTTTAGATACCAATAGAGAAACCTTTTCTGAATTACTTGCTGCTATTGTTTTTGGAGTAATCTCACCAAATATTAATACTAATACTGTCATAACAGCTGTAGCAAGTGCAACTCCTTTTTCTCCCATTAATCCTATAAATAAAGATGTTGATATGGATGTTGCTGCTATATTTACGACGTTATTTCCAACCAATATAGAACTTAAAAGTTTATTTGGATTTTCTATTAATGAACTTACTAACTTAGCTCCTTTAACTCCTTCATCTTGCATATATCTGATTCTAATTTTACTCAACGACATTAAAGCCGTTTCAGATGCTGAGAAAAATGCAGACCCCATAAGTAATACTATTAAAAATATAATCTGAATCAAATTATTGGGCGATTCCAACACTTACCACACTCCTACTTACATGTTTTTATATTAATATTAATTATAAATAACTTTAATATTAGTTTTAATTATATCACAATTATATATTTTTTGGAAATATTAGATAATATATTCAATTAACACATATTTTTTAACTATATTCAATTTTTACTTTTGAGCCTATTCCAGCCTCACTAGATGAAACTAATAGCTTAACAGGAACTCTATTTTTAAGTTCCTCGACATGACTTATTATACCCACACTTAGATTATTACTATGCAATCTTTCCAATGATTCTATAACAATTTCTAAAAGTTCACTATCTAATGAACCAAAACCTTCATCTAAAAAGAAGAATTCTAGTGGTGCACTTCCCTTTAATTGTATTTGAGATGAAAGAGCAAGTGCTAGTGATAGAGAAGTTAAGAATGTCTCTCCGCCAGATAGAGTATCAATGCTTCGTCTTTCTCCTCCATTAAAGTTATCTCTCATTACAAAATTTAGTGTAGAGTCAATTTCAAGTGCATATCTTCCTTTTGTTATTCCATCTAATCTTTTTGATGCTTCCAAAGCTATATATTTTAATTGGTTTGTAGAAACATATTCTACAAATTTATTTCCTTGTATACATTTATCTAGTTCTTCCAATAAGTCTACATTGTGTTCAACTACTTTAAGCTCTTTATTAAAATCATTTATCTTATCTAAAGAGTTTTTTAATGTTATTAATTTATTTTGATTAGCTCCAATATCTTTAGATATATTTCCTATTTCTACTTTCAGATTATAAATCTCATCTTTTAATTGTTCAAAGTACTCCTTCTTTATAGTTCTTCCATTTAACTTTTCTTTTGATGACTTTATTTTAAATGATAATAACTTTTGCTCTTCTTCATGCTCTAATATCTCTTCAATCAATTTTTTTGTTTCATCAGCATCTAATAAAGCTCTCTTTACTACATATATGCTTTCAAATTTATTTTCTTCTAATAGTTTATTTAGTATTGCTTTTTGTTCTTTATATTGTTCCTTAGCCGTTTTAAGCCTTCCATCTATATTGTGTTTTTCAGCAATATTCTTTTCATATTCTAATCTTTGCTCTTCCAATTTTTTCTTACTTGTTTCTTCTTGTTCTAATATCTTACATATATTTTCTTCAACATTATGTAAAAGATTTTTAGCTAAATCACCTTTCGTTATGTTAATAACGTCTTTATACTTATTATCTCTATGCAATTTTTTTTCTACATATAGTTCTCTAGCCTTTATTAGCTCTATCTCTATTTCATGTAGTTTACTTTCATTTTCTCTTATTTTAACATCCAATAAGTCTCTATTTTTTAATAAATTTGAATACCCAGTGCTTAGTAATTCTAATTTTTTTTCATTCTCTCTTATTTCTTCTACTTTTGACAATAAATTAGAAACTTTGGTAATTGTCTTTAGTCCTATATACTCCTGTTTAAGTTTTTTACATTTATTTTCTAAACCTTCTATATCTGTATTTAAATCTCTTGTTAATTTCTTATAGTTATTCAAACTTTCTTTTACTTTTAATTCTTCTTTTTCAATTCTATTTTTTTCTTCTTTAGCTAATGTTACTTTATTTTCCGTATCCTCTTTCTCTTTCTCCCAATCTTGAATATTAGACTTTAACAAAGCAAGCTTTCTTTGCTCATCATCAAGTTTTTTTAATAATTGGCTAGATGGAATATCCCCTAGTTTGCCCTTTACATCTTCAAGTTCTTTAGTCTTCATTTTTTCTATAGATAAATATCCACTTACTTTAGCATTTAATTCCTCTATATTGTTTCTTATACTTATTTTTTCTTTTTCTAATTTTTCAAGTTTTTCTTTAACAAAAGCTATATTCTCATCATATTTAGTTATATTATGATTTTCATGGTATTTTGACCCACAAACTGGGCAAGGCATATTTTCTTTTAATTCACGTCTAAGTTCAGAGGCTAAATTTAAATATTTTAGTTCTTCTAACTCTTTTTCTAGGTCTTCTCTATTCTTTCTATTATTTTCAAGTT
Organism: Clostridioides sp. ZZV14-6345; assembly: GCF_020657775.1. Taxonomy (NCBI): domain Bacteria; kingdom Bacillati; phylum Bacillota; class Clostridia; order Peptostreptococcales; family Peptostreptococcaceae; genus Clostridioides; species Clostridioides sp. ZZV14-6345. Next base: position 21,825 of record NZ_JAGWCX010000041.1, read on the forward strand.
TTTCATTTAGTAAATTTATTTCTCTTTCAGTATTAAACTTACTTTCAAGTACTATCTTCAATTCATCCTGTATACTATTTTTCTTAATTTCATTTTCTTTGGTATTATTTGCTTTATTTCTTAATTCAGTTACATATTCAGATTTTAAAAGTAAATCTGCGCTCTTACCAGGACATTTTTTAAGAAGAACATCTAAGTGAAGAGATAAATTTTCTAAATTGCATTTTATATCATTTTTATCTTTATCAATATATCTGACTTTTAAATTTATATCTTCTGTCTCTTTGAGTATTTCTTCTTGTTTATTTATTTTTTGATTTTTCTCTTGTAACACTTTATTGTAATCTTTCTCATATTCATAGGCTAAAAATATTTTCTGCTTTAATTCTGCACTTATATTTACTTTATCAATTTTTCCTTCAACTTCTTTTATAGACTTATTAACTGAATCTCTTCTAGATTCAGACTCTTGTTTTACCTTTTCTAACTCCACTTTATTCTTATTTAAATTAATTCCATTTTCTTTTAACTCTTTTAATTCTTTATCTAGTAAAACTAATTCTTCTTCTAATTTTATCGCTTGTTGTAATCTAATTTTTTCCTCACTTAATTTAGGTACTTCTTCATTTTTAATTCTACTTATTTTTTCATATCTACTTTTTATGACTTCAAGTTCTTGATTTAATATAATCAATTTCTTTTCTAAATTGCTTACTGTAAAGCTATCTTCATTTATTTTTTTTTCTAGATTTTGAACTGAACCTATGTATGGGTCTACTTTTCTTGCATTGCCATCATTTTCTACAAGAGCAATCTTTTCTTTTATCTCACTACTTTTTAAATTAAGTTCATTTTTTCTAAGCTCATTTTTCTCTAATTTTAATTGTTCTTCATATACTACTTTACTCTCTTCGTAAGATTTCTGAGCTAAATCTAAAGCATTATTCTTCTCTTTTTCTAATTTTTTTAACTCTATTAACTCTTGATTTATGTTATTGTATACTTCATCTGTAATTCCATCATATTGACTTAATTTTGATTTCAAATCTTTTAAATTTTGTAAATGTAGATTTTTTCTCTTTTTTACTTTTTCTCCAAGGCTTCTTCCATATTTCTCAAGATTGAAAATTCTTTCTAGCATGTCTCTTCTGTCTGCACGTGACAACCTTAGAAACTCATTAAATTTATCTTGTGGTAAAACTACTGACCTAGTAAAATCATTTGCTGTTAATCCTACAACCTGAGCTACTTTTTCATTTACTTCCACAACCTTATCAGCCAAAACATTTTTAGTATTGTCATTCAATACTTCTATTAATCTAGCATTGGAAGTCTTTGTTCCTGTTTTACTTCTAGCAATAGTTCTGTCTACAATGTATCTTCTTCTGGTGTTTTTGCTTCCTATTTCAAATTCATATGATATAATTGCTTTATCACACACACTATTTATATATTCTTTTGTATTTCTGGATATATTTCCATACATAGCAATCGTTATGGCATCTAAAATTGTAGATTTTCCACTTCCAGTAGTTCCAAATATCCCAAATAAACCTCTTTCAATTAGTTTTTCAAAATCTATAACTTGTTTATCAATATAGCTATTAAGCCCTGTAAGTTCTAATCTAATTGGTCTCATCTTCTGATTCACCTTCTTCACTTATTATATCTAGAAATAAATCCATAAGCTCACCTTTTGGCTCTACACCTTTACTAAAAGAATAAAATTCTTTAAATAACTCTGCCATAGACTTTTCTTTTATATCTACACCTTCTTGTTCATAACAAGATGTTATTATTGGCTTTATTTCTATTATATCTTTTAATAGTTCCTTCATTTTTTTAATTTCATTCTGTGATATTATCTCATCAGTATTTATTTCAAAGTATGACCAAATATCTTTATCTTGATTTTGCTCACATATAACTAAGGCCTCTTCTATTCCATTACATTTAAATACTTCTATAGGTTTATAATTATTAAAGTATACTTCCTCTATTATCGGTTTTTCACCAGCTTTTATATCCACTATGTATGCACCCTTAGTATATGCTCTTTCATCCTTACTATATTGAAGTGGAGAACCAGAATAGTATGCATTTAAACGTTCAGAAGCTTTTTGTTGTTTATGTAAATGCCCCAATGCAGTGTATTGAGCCTTTTCTGGTAAGTCTTTTCTCTCAACCAAAAAGCTACCTCCAAGTTGTATAGGTCTTTCTGATTCAGTACTCTCTCCACCTATTACAAATATATGTGATACTGCTATATTTATAGTATCACTTCTAAAATTTTCTTCTAGATTTCTAAATATATCTCCTACTTTTTCAGAATAATTTTTTTGTTTTTCTAAATCATCTTCACTTGAAAAAACCTCATTTAACCTTTTTTCACTTGGATAAGGCAATGTAGCAACTACAACACTTTCTCCATTTATATTCAGTGTTGTGCATCCTTGTGTTGCATCTGTTATTTCAAACCCTTTATACTTAGCTTCTATCGTAGCACTTAATGGATAACCAAATATAAGTATCCCTTGTTCATGTGCTAGAGGTGTTATTGCAGAAAGTCTCTCTGGATTATCATGATTTCCTGAAATTATTAATACACATCTTTGACCATTATTGGCAAGTCTTGATACAGTCTGATAAAACAATTTTTCTGCTTGTGCTGGAGGATTAGAAGTATCATATATATCTCCAGCAATTATAATCATATCTATTTCATTTGATTCTACTATTTTTATAAATTCCTCACAAAACTTTGCCTGTTCTTCAATTCTAGAATGGCCCTCTAGGGATTTCCCTAGATGCCAATCTGATGTATGAATAAATCTCATCTTTTTCTCTCCCTCTATCTTTATGTTTAATTTATATAAAAACTAATAACAAACAGCTTCATCAACACCAAATAAATATATACATTTTTCTTTTACTGACTTACCAGTTAAAGTTTCAATAACATCTGCATATAAATCTAACTGTTTTTTATATTTCTCTATTATTTGATTTATATTTTCTTCATTTACAAAGTCGGTTTTATAGTCTACTAAAACTATTTGATTATCTTCTTCAAAATAAGCGTCAACTATACCTCTTAACATGACACTTTCTTTATCATAAAGTTTTTTATCATCATTTTTTATAAGTTTTTCATAAATATATATATCTTTCATATTCACTTGTGCATAAATTGATTTTTCTCTATTTATAAGTTCAGCATTCAACATTCTTTTTCCTATGTCAGAAGCAAAAAATTTATATATTTTATATGGATTTACTATACTAGCTTGCTTTTCTGTTATTATATCTTTTGAAACAAGACCTTTTATTTGCGATTTTATATCATTTACACTACTTACTTTTTTTAAATCTAAAACTTCCATAACTAAATGGACTATTGTACCTCTTTCTGCCCCATTTATTTTTTCTCTTTCTTCATCATTTTGGATAAATAGAGGTTTTTTCAAGGTTACCTTTTGTTCAAATATAGTATTTATCAACTCTTCTTCATAATTATTTTGTATCTTTTTTATCTCTGTAACAGATATACTAGCAGGTTTTCTTGTACTAAATTCATATGGGTACACATAGTTTAATTTTTCTTTTATTTCATTATAATAATCGCTGTCAGGAGTATTTACGTCTATTTTTTCAAGAATTTCTTCAATACTTTCATTTTCTTCACTTATTTTCTTTTCTACTAAAATATCATTCTTATTCCATAACTTTCCATACCATTTTGAATTATGTTCAACACTAAATACTGGGTCTAATCCTACATCACCCAATAAATTAGACAAGTCCTTGTGTTTTAATATACAAGGCATTATCCAATCTAGAAAATTTTTACCTTTTAATATCTCATATTGTGATATTGCATCTATACTTTCAATCCCATTTAGCCATCTTTTTATACTATCTTGTATATTTCTAGTAGAACCGGTTATAATCAATTTTTCTTTTGCTCTTGTAAATGCTACGTATAAAACTCTCATCTCTTCTGACAAATTTTCTATATTTATTTTACTTTTTAATGCTTCCTTAGCTATACTTGGAAAAGAAATCCGTCTCTCGTAATCTACAAATTGAGGTCCATACCCTAAATTATGATGGTATAAAATACTCTTTTTAAAATCTTGAGTATTGAAATTTTTCCCCATTGCAGAACATATAACTACTGGAAATTCTAGTCCTTTACTTTTATGAATACTCATTATTCTAACAACATTTGCATTTTCACCAAGTGTTTTTGCACTTCCCATATCAGAACTAGATTTTTTTAATTTCTCTATAAAATTTACAAAGTTGAATAGCCCTTTAAAACTAGTCTCTTCAAACTGTTTTGCTCTCTCAAACAACACTTTTAAATTAGCTTGTCTTTGACTTCCACCTGGTAATGCCCCAACATAAGCATAATATCCAGTTCTGGTATATAAATACCATATAAATTCATCTGTACTCATGTACATTGATTTTTCTTTAAATTCCTTTAGTTTAATTAAAAAATCTTTACTTTTGTTTATACATTCTTCACTTGGTATAAATTCAGAATTATTTCCATTTTGAGAATCTGTAAACTCATCATACTCTGATGTACTTTGCAAAACTTCATAAAAAGTTTTATCTTTGCTCTGAATTCTAATATCAATCAAATCCTCTGGTGTAAAGCCAAATATAGGCGATTTTAATACAGATATAAGAGGTATATCTTGCATTGGATTATCTATTATTTGAAGTAATGACAATATTGTTTTTATTTCAATTGTATCAAAATATCCCACTCCAACATCAGCATAAGTTGGTATATCCATATTCATCAATTCATCTGCAAACACAGGAGCCCATGTAGATGTAGCTCTTAAAAGAATCACTATATCTCTAAATTCCACAGGTCTATATCCATCAATTCCCTTATCATAGACCTTTTGAATTTTTCCATCTTCATTAACTTTCATTAAATCTTTGATAATCTTTCCAACCATTCTAGCCTCAAGTTGTATATTATCTAATTTTTCTTCTTCTTCTAATTCATTTTCTTCGTTATTAGCACTATCATCTTTATTATTTATAATATCCTCATCAAGTTTATTATCTTTTTGTATAAGGTGTATCTCTGTTGCTCCACCAACAATAGACTTCTCATCTGTATCAAATTTAAAATCTGCACCCAAATTGAGTCTTTCTTTTTCTGTATATTCAATTTCTCCTATATTCTCATTCATTATATTTTCAAATATATAATTTACAGCATCTACAACTTCTTCTCTACTTCTAAAGTTTTTATAAAGCATTATTTTTCTATGGGGACTTCCCTTTTTATCATTATAGTTATTATATTTTTGTAAAAATAATTCTGGCTTTGCTTGTCTAAATCTATATATACTCTGCTTTACATCACCAACCATAAATCTATTTGGAATTTCTGTATTAGCTACAGCTTTAAGTAGGACTTCCTGTACTAGATTACTATCTTGATATTCATCTATAAATATCTCATAAAATTTATTTCTATATCCCACTGCTATATCAGAAGGTATAATATTACCATTTTCATCTAGATTTGTGAGTATATTTAAGGCAAAATGCTCTATATCATTAAAATCTATTATTCCTTTTTCTCTTTTCTTGTTGCTATATTCCTCTTCAAATCTCAGTACAATATTAGATATTGGTTTAACTATATTATAAAGATATTTTATTTCTTCCTTGATAGAATCATTATCTTTGTTGAATGTAGCATTTACTATATTTTCTAAAGATTTCTTAGTCTTATCTCTCATAGTTTTTGCCTTTTCTTTTGATTCTTTTATATATGAAGGAGCATCCTTGGGAATTCTTTTTACTCCTTTTACATAATTTTCAAAAGACATACTTGCCATCTTTTTATATGCCTCATTCCAAGACTGATTGCACGCTTGTGAAATATCGACTATTTTTTTATACTCAATAGATAACTTTTCTGCAAAAGTTTCTAATTCTTCTATTGATTCAACCTCTTTTAATGCCTTTTCCATGTTTAGACAAAGACCATTAATTTCTATTTTTACAGTATCTAGTATAGCTCTAGCCCAAATAGACTGTGAAAAATCAAAATTTTCGTCAATATTAAATCTTTCTGCTGAATCAATCAACCATTTTTTAGGTTCAGGAGAAGCCATTGCAAATGAATATATTCCCAATATAATTTCTTGTACTTCTTTATCTCCTCCTCTTTCAGCATAGCTTTCAACTAAATTTAAAAAGCCCTCATCTCTTTCTTCATATAAAATTTCAAATACTTCCTCTATTGCTTCTTGTTTCAAAATAACACATTCAGTTTGGTCCCCTATTCTGAAATTAGGGTCTAAGTTTATTCTATGAAAATTTGATTTTATAACATCTAAACAGAATGAATGTATTGTTGTAATACTAGATTTATTTAATAGAACAAGTTGATTTTGTAAATGTTTATTTTCTGGATTTTCATCTAAGGCTTTTCCTATAGCATCCCCTATTCTCTCTCTCATCTCTGATGCAGCAGCATTAGTAAATGTAACAACTAATAGCTTATCTATATCAATTGGATTTTCTCTACTTGTTATCATTTGAATTATACGCTCAACTAGCACTGCTGTTTTTCCTGACCCAGCAGCAGCTGCAACCAATAAATTACAGTCTCTACTTTCTATGACTTCTAGTTGCTCTTTTGTCCATTTAGGAGAACTCATTAATTAACATCTCCTTTCATCATTTTTATTATCTCTTCGTTGCTCTTATTATTTAAATTTTTATATTTATTATCCTTCATAGTTGAATCAAATTGGCATATAGCTGAGTAATCACAAAAGTCACATGATGTTCCATCTTTATGTTTATATGGAGCTATACGTATTTCTCCACTTAGCATTTCTTCACATAAATCCTTTATAGCATGCTTTACATATTTTCTAAGTAATTTAAAATCCTCATAGGTTACTGCTGAAGTGCTTTTACCCACATTTCCATCCTTAGTAAGACCTACTGGTATTACTAAAGAGTTTTTTCTTTCTCCATCTATTAATGATTTATCCATCTCTTTTATTATGTGAGAGTCTTTTACTACAAGCCCCTTCATTCTAAGCTCTTTTAATATTGCTTCTTGTATTTCTGCATCATCTTTATCTTCATTAAATTTTGCTATTGGATTATTTATTCTACAATATAATATTGCAGCTGGATTTATATTTATATTTTCACCTTTTACACTTTCAAGGATTGCATCTAAATACACAAGCAATTGTAATTGTAGACCATAATATATTTCTGTTAAACTTATGGACTTATTGCCTGATTTATAATCGACTATTCTTATATATTTATTTTCTCCCTCTTCAAATTCATCAACTCTATCTATTTGTCCAACTAAATTTACTTCTTGTCCATTTTCTAATACTATTTTTATAGGAGGATATTTTCCGTTATTGCCAAATTTAACTTCATAATCTATTGGTTCAAATGAACCTTGTTTTATTTGCTGACTAATTATATTTATAGCAGTTGTCAACATATTCTTTAATCTATATGCAAGGTATTTATATCTTTCAGAACTATTTAATATATATCCTGGTATCTTTAAAATTATTTCATCAACTATTATACCTATCTTTAATTCTATATATTTTTCATCAATATATCTCCAAGATAAATTGTCTTGTGAAAGCTCTTTTGAAAACCTATCTAAAATATTGTGAATGAAAGTTCCTAAATCTGGTGGTGTAAATGAATACTCTTTACGTTTTCGAGCTTTTAGACCATATTGTATAAAATAAGCAAATGGACATTCAGCATATTTTTCAAGCCTAGATATACTAAGAGAATTACTTTTATACAATGACCTTATTTTCTTCTCTTCAATCTTATGAACTTGATTAGTATAACTAAGACCTTTTATAACTTTTTTTGTTATGGAACTATACATTTCATCCTTTAGATAATATCTATATATATCTAGCCAAATACTGTTAACATCTTCTTTACTATAGCTATTACTGTCATAATTTTTTATTACATTTATAAGCTCATTAAATGTAGGTGATTTAACAGTTATATTTTCAAGTATGTCTTCATCAGTTTTTTTATATTCTTCTACTAGATAACTTTTATTTTTTACATTTGGAAATATCTTTTTAAGTCTTGATATAATTATCGATGGTCTAAGTGTCTTACCCTCATGGTCAGATATTGGATACGTTATAATTAAATTCTTAGATGTCGAAGTAAGGGCTTTATATACTAAAAACTGTTCTTCAAAACTTCTAGTTTTACTATCAATATCAACTTCGATTCCTTTGCTTCCAAGACTTTCTCTATCATTATCACTCAATATTCCACTATCCTTTGTAATCAGAGGAAATACACCATCAGTAGTTCCAATTAGGTATAAATATTTGGTATCTGGATTTTTCATTCTATCCACACTACTTACAAGTACCTGGTCTATACTAGGAGGAACTAACCCTAATTCATATTCATCAAAACCTAAAGTTATTAGTTTTATAAATTTTTCTAAAGAAATTATTTCATCACCCATAAGTTCCACCATTTGGTCTAAGATATCCACTACTATGTCCCAAACTTGTGAGTATTGATTTGCAACATCAAGTTCTCCTTTATCCTTAAAGTTTAATATTAAACTTTCTATAGTTTCTGGCATATTTATATCTAATAAAAATTCATATATATATTTACATATTTCTTTTACTCTATTTTTTCCTTTTAATTTGTCTTGTAAGGTATTTATTGGCTCTAGTACTCTATTTTTTATTTTATTTATTCTATCTTTTAATTCCAGTTCAAATTCACTTTCTTCACTGGAAATACTTTGTGTTATTTTATAATCCCATTTTTCATCAAACCACTTCTTACCTTTAATCCCATTAGCCAGCACATAATTTTCTAGTAAGCTTATATCATCATTATTAATTCCTATAAGTCCGCTTTTTAAATACCTAAACATAGTTTCATATCCATATCGCCTATTCTTCATTTCTAAAGCTGAAATAATTAAGATAACTATTGGGTTACTTTTTGCTTCTCTCTTCTTATCTATAAAGTTTGGTATATTATATTCATTAAATATAGAATGCACTAAAAAATCATATCTATTTAAATCTCTTGTAGCAATGGTTATATCTCTATATCTGACATTTTTATCTCTAACCAAATGTACAATTTCTCTGGCTATTTCTTCTACCTCTGAATATAAATTATTAAACTCTTTTATTTTTATATTTTCAGTTGGATTTGAATATATTTTATATGGATAAGCATTATAAAACTTTTCTAAGTGTTGTAGCTCTTTAATTCCTTCAAACCTTTTTATAACACCTGTATTTAAATTTACTTGTGGTAGTATTTTTATTCCTTCTTCGTTGCACAATTGAGTTAATTTTGAATAGGTAAATTTCGTTCTAGAAAATACATCAGCTTTGCTATACCCAGTATAATTAACATCATCTACAGTCAAAGAAATATTAACATTTTTAGACTTATTTAATATACTCTTTATGACATTGTACTGATTTGGTGTAAAACCTGTAAATTCATCTATATAAACACAAGCTCCATCTAAATAACTGCTTAATTCGATTCTATTTGCCAATGAAATTAACATATCTTGAGCATCCACGTAATTTTCATGTAACTTATCTTCAAAAGAATTATATATTTTACTTATATCTTTTAATTTTAGACTTAAAGTTTCATCATCTAATTCCCCAGATATATTTTCTAACATCTCAGGGCTTATATTATACTGTTTCATTTCTGATATCATATCTGTAATTGAACTTACAAAACCAGATTGTGACTTTGATTTTGAAAACACATTTAATTCTTCACTTACATCTTCAATCGCTCTATATACCATCATTGCTTTTCCACTAGAATTTATATTTACATCTGTTAATCCTCCTGCTTGAGAAAAAACTATATTACTAAGCGTTTTAAAACTAAGCACCCTAACTCTCAAATACTTATCTTTTTCTTTTCCTAAAAATAGTCTACTTACCCTATTTTCAGCCTCAAATGTGTACTGCTCTGGAACTAAAAGTATAATTGATGTCGTTTCATTTTTTTGAGCTTCTTTTTTAATTTCATCTAGTATATAGGTGGATTTTCCACTTCCACTTCTACCTAATACAAACCTAAGTCCCATAAATTTCCGCCTCCAAAATACTATAATCTATTTCTTTACCATTACATAACTTATTAAATTCACAATATTTACAATGCTTTTTATTTCTATAGTACATACGTTCTTCTTTATTATATACCTTTTCTATATTATTGTATAGATTGTCTTCGTATGTATGTTCTTCATAATTAGTATTCTTTATCATACTTATATAATTTTGAATTTTATTTTTATTTGCTTCATGTTTTTCATCATCATATGAAATGTTGATTGGTGAATCATCAAATTCAGGTTGATAATACCTCATCTTTATATCTTTAACATTTATGTCTATTTTTAAAACTTTCGGTATTACTTCTTTGGCTAAAAACATATAAACAATTGTTTGTATTCTACTTTCTACATTTTTATAGTCAATCTTTTTGGACTCAGTTTTCCAATCCCATATCTCTATATCGTCTTTTCCAATTATAACTAAATCATACTTTGCCTGTATTGTATCCCCATTTAAAGTCATCCTTACTTCATATTCTGGCAGATAAGTTTTATCTTCTTCAATAGGAACAACTTTTTTTATATTTTCAATCCACTTTAAAAATTTTTTACCATTTTTATCGTCCTCATTAAAATAGATTCCAAGAGGTATATTACTAAAATATCTTTCACAAATTAAATGAAAATCTCTTCCTGTTTTTAAACTCTCATAATACTCCCTACTGCCAATATCATCATTTTTCCAATTTATCCCATCAATATACTTATATTTAAATTTTAATGGACATGATTTATATGTGCTAATTGAATTTTGACTATAAGAAAAATATTTTAATTTGTCATTCATTCATATCACTTCTCTCTTAACTTTATTTTTTCATAACTATTTACTATATATATTGTTCTAGCCTCTTTTTAGCAATACATTAAGCAATATATTAATAAACTCATTACATATTAATTTGACCTCTTTTCAATAATATGTCGATTAAGTCTACTTAAATATATACATGGTTTTTGCTCTTTTCTCTTGTTACCTATATCACTTTCATCTCTATAAGCACTTCCTGAAAGTACCAACATCTCCTTTGCTCTAGTGATTCCTACATATAAAAGTCTAATCTTTTCATTTATAGAGTCAATCTTAGTTTTATGAGCATAATTAGTTGAAATACTTCCTTTTATTATAGCTTCTATTTCTGATTTAATAATTGCCATAGGATTTTTGTATTTTTCTTTTAAATACCATTTATCACTCTGAAATTTTTGATTGATATTGTCAGGAAAATTATATTCAATAAGACCTAGTAAAAACACACAATCCCATTCCATACCTTTTGATTTATGATAATTACATAGTGTTATACTACCAGGCTCTGGTTCATATCCATTTATCTCATATACTACATCTATTATGTGATTGAACACCTTATTTTTTACATCAAACAATAAATTATATACATCTTCTAAATCCATATATATATTTTCTGATACTAGATACTTTATATAAAAAGATATATAATCAAGTACAGCTTTATCTTCTTTTTCTAAATTAAGTTTTTTACCAATAAACAAAACTAAGAGGTCTAACCTTATTATTGGATAATCTAATATATCTTTTATAATATCTACTCCTCTTTTGAAACTTAAGTATATCTCACTTTCTTCATTAATTGCTATTAAATCATTATCTAATTTACTAAATTCAAAGTTGTATATAATTTCTTCTGTCGAATAGTTTTTTAATGCTTCTAAAAAGTTTTTTTCTTCTGCTTCATTGTCAGTATTTATAAAAACCTTATCAAGTACATTTATTAATTTTTCTACATCATCACAATTTAGCATAAACTCAATAATAGATGCTATGTTGTTTATAACTTTTCTCTTACTCAAAGAATTTGGTCCTAATTCTTCAAAAGCTAGATTATACTCCCTAAGTTCTTTAGCAACTTGTGTAACTTGTTCATTAAATGGAACCAATACACCTATACTTTTATCTGGATACTTATTTTTTATACCTTTAACGTATTTAGCAGTTTGCTCTATTTCATTTTTCCAGCTCTCATACCACTTTACATTTATATTGTAATGTTCTGGATTAGGATTTTCTTTATACCCCATTCCATTTGGAACAGTCTTTATTTGCATATTCTCAAGAGCATGTCTACATTCTTCCTGTCTAAATTCCTTTGTAACATATTCTACAAGAGTATTTGCTAAATCAAGTATATCTTTTGAACTTCTATTTGACATATCCATCCTATAACAAAAATCGGCATTATTTATAAACGCTTTAAAAAACTTAGGGTCTGATGATGAGAATGTACCTGTTATACTCTGATTTATATCGCCGACTCTAACTAAATTTTTATTTTCACTAGATATAATTTTTATTATATTTCCTTGGATTTCATTTGAATCCTGACATTCATCTTCAAAGATGTATTTGTATCTAGTTTGAAACTTCTTTCTAAGTCCTTCATCTAAGCTTAAAGTCTTTTCTGCTAAAATTAATATATCATCATAGTCTAGTAATCCATTTTGCTTCAACTTTCTATCATATAATTTATATATTGGGAGAATAATTTTAAGCATTCCTTTGTGTCCTCTTGACAATATTTCTTCAAGCTTATCTGGAGAAATTCCCTTATACTTAAGTTCACTTATTGCATTTCCTGCAAATTCAAAAAAACCTCTTTCCCAAGCCTCAAGAGTTATTTCTTTCCAACGCTCATCTTTTTGCTCCTTTAAGAACCATCTAAAAGCTCTTTCTCCACCTTCAAATCTAAATCTATTTATACATTCATTTAATATGATGTTTTTTTGTAAATCATCAGCTATGTTAAAATCTTCACTTAGCATTACAACTTCTGGTTTTTCCTTTATTATTTTTACAGCTAAACTGTGTATAGTCATTACTTCATATGAACTAGTATCATCTATTTCATTCTCTTTTAAAATCTTCCTTATTCTACCTTTAAAATTATTTACAGCACTATTCATATATGTAAGAATTAATATTTTACCACCCTTATGTTTCTGTTCAAGTAATAATTTGGCAACTAAATTTGTTATTATAAATGTTTTTCCAGCACCTGGTACTGCTGGTACTGCCATAGTACCATTATCATAATTTATTATTGGCATCTGGTCTTCCCTATAATTTATATTAATCATAATTTTTATCTCCTTTATGTGAGATTTTTAAAAGTATACTATATAACATACTTTCTTGGATATAGCCATTAATCGCATACTCACTCTTATAAGCATAAATTTTCTTTGCATTTAATAACAAATTATATACAGTGTTGTATAGATAATATCTCTTATAATATTCTTCCATTTCATTTGTATAAACCTTTTTTTCCTCAAAAGATTTTCTAAGTACGATTAAGTTGCTTATATCTTTTTCTATTTTCATATTCCAAGCATTACTTCCTATATCCACCCATATTTGTATGCTCCTATCTATATTTGATGATATATACGAATAAGGAGTCGTTATTACTATTTTGTCTTTGGATTTAAATTCTTCTATGTCAACAACAGAGTAATAATCGTTTATTGTAGTCTTTAAAGCTTCTATAAATATCTTTTCTTTTTTCATACCAAGTATACCTATACTTTCGCTAAAAGACTCACTTTCAGCTATTATCTTTTTACATAACCCAACATTCTTTTTACCTTCTTTTAAACTTAACATTTTATCTATATAAAACTGAATTAAAAATTCATGTATTTTTATGTCACTTTTCTTCTTTTCCTCAATATATTGTAAAATATCACGATATTGACTATATCCATCTATATGATTAATATCTAAATGTCTTGTTTCATTAAAAATCTTAAATGCCTTTATCCTATTTATTTCTAAAAGAGTTTCTATAAAACTTAAATACTCTTCATCTTTTATAAAATCTAAATATCCATAAAATATACATGTAGCCACTACTAAGGCATTTCCATATGGATAATCTACAGCTTTTTTATCTTTCTTAGTATTAAAAACATCTATATTTTTTTCTATCAAAGAATCTTTAATTTGATACTCCAATATAGTATTGTTTATAGGAGATATAATTGCTATATCCCTTGGAGATATACCTTCTTCTATAAGAGAAATAATTTTTTTACTTATTAAATCTAACATTTCATTGTACAATTGGCTTGATTGATTTAATTCTATAGTTGCAGGTAATAAATATAAATCTTCTATTTCAATGTTCTTCTTTTTAATATGTTCTTCTTTAGATTTAATTTTTGATATTATCCTATCATTTATATAATTCATATCCACATTATTAAATGCAGAATAGTCCTTGCTATAATCAATATATATATAACTTTTCAATACATTGTTTAATGCTTCTGTTATAAAATCAACTTCTGCATTACTTGAACTTTCTAGGCTATCCACTATTATATATCTCACTTCTTTAAATAGTTTTTTTATATAGAAATCATCATTAAGTAGATACTGATTGTATAGATATACACTTAGTGCATTATCCAAAAGTGAATTTGATAGTAATGAATTTATATAATATGATATAATTTCATCCATCTGAGTGTATGAAAATCTATATATACTATCTTTATTTTTCTTTGATGAATATATTTTTTCTCCAATAAAATCAAAATCAATTAAATTAAATGCAGACTTATTTATATTATTCATTATGCTGTTAGCTATTGATTTATTTGTTCCTGTAATATCTTCAAAATACCCTTCTTGTATTCTTTTTTCCTTAACTTTTTGCACTATTAAATATTCACTTAAGCTATTTGATATAAATGTTGGAGATACAACTTTCTTACTTATTTCATCACACTTTTCTATTATTAATGGCCAATATTTCAATAATTCTTTTTTAACAAACCCTATATATGTTGTTATTTTCAATTCTTCACTATAATCTAATCTTAAAGACCTTTCATACATTATCTTTGTGTTATTGTTTGGTACTAATAAAAGAATACTTCTTGAATTATTCTCTGTTTTGTCTAACAATTCTCTATATTTATCTAAAGGTTCATTTCCATATTCTTTTAAACTGCTTTTTTCAAATAAATAATCCACATAATCACCTTCCTCAATTAAATTAAGTGTATATTATCTAATTATATCATATTGTGTATTTTACAAAATACAATCAAATTATTTCATTTAACTACAAAAAAAGACTCTATATACAGTCTTGCATTTATATATGCAAATGTATATACAGTCTTGCTATTGATACACTTATATTTCATTTTATGACTTTAATATAAATTTACAACTATAAATTTACATTACGCTTTTACATATCTTTATTTTTAGTTACTTTAATGATTCTTCTATTCCTTTAGCTATTTGTGTACCCATTTCTTTCACTTTTGCAGGTGAATTTATTAAACTCATATCTTTCTCATTATCCAAAAATGCACATTCTACAAGTACAGCTGGCACATTATTAGTTCTTAAAACGTATAAATAATCTTTTGTAGAGTCACTAAGAAGCACTCTTGTTTTTATTCCTCTATTTGTAAGTTTAAATTTCTCTAGAATTCTATTTAATATATTGGTAGCTACAGTCTTAGTAGTCCCTCCATTTTTATCTTTAAGTTTATAAAATACTTCTACACCATGACCTTGTTTATTCTTTGAGCCATTATAATGGATACTTGTAAATAAATCTGGTTTCAATGAATTAGATAGAGCAGTTCTAGCTCCAAGAGATAAAGTCTTATCTGTATCTCTAGTCATAATTACATTTATACCTTTTGAACGTAAATATTCAGTAGTTGCAAGTGAAGTATTTAAATTGTAATCTTTTTCAATCATTCCTCCAAATGAATTTCCAGGTGCTGAACCACCATGCCCTGGGTCAATCATAACTGTCTTAGCACCATTATTACTTCCTGGGTCTGGAGTTGTATTATGTTTAGATAATGATGATGCTATAGAACTCATTACCTTAGAAGTCAATCCTCCTCCTATTTTGTATACCTTATTAGCTGATTTAGCTTCTAAATTTTCTTTATGGTATGCAGACACATACGTTTTTGGTGTTATAAGTATTGGAGATTTTAAATTAGCAGCCAATGGACCTGCTGCTAAAGCATCAACAAGCACATCTGATTTAGCCACTAAAACAGCTTCTAATTCATCATCTGTATAGAATTTTTTTATTACATTTGCATTTGTCTCATGTCTATCTGCTCCGTATACTCTATTATTAGTAACACTCTCCTTAGTTATTCCATTTACCTTATTTATAACA